>CAZNXI010000002.1:32338-60568 GCA_964577005.1 uncultured Rheinheimera sp. | reverse complement strand
GGCTTGGTTTATCACCCGCAATCACAGCAGGTGCCATAGTTTCAGGTGCTTACTTTGGTGATAAAATATCACCACTCAGTGAAACAACCAATTTAGCCCCAGCAGTAGCGGGGGCAGATTTATTTGATCATATTCGACACATGTTATGGACCACCATTCCCAGTATTGTGTTGGCGTTAATTGCTTTTTTATTAATTGGCTTTAATAGTAATGTAAGTGCTGATCTGCAACACATCACTACAATTAGTACTGTGTTAAAGCAACAATTTTCGATTAGTTTGTGGACTTTAATCCCACTTGTTGTATTGCTTGTTATGGCAATTAAGAAAGTGCCCGCGTTTCCAACTGTTTTTATTGGTGCTTTGCTTGGTGGTCTTTGGGCAATATTATTTCAGCCAGAATTAATTAAAAGTATGGCCGATGATCAGCTACCTGCAGCTGTAGCGGTGTTTAAGCTTGTTTGGCAAACGTTGTTTGCTGGTTTCAGCATTAATACTGGAAATGAAGATATCGATAGTTTACTAAGTGGTGGCGGCATGGCGAGTATGCTCAATACCATTTGGTTAATTTTCTCTGCAATGATGTTCGGTGCAGTCGTTGAGCATATTGGTTTATTGAGAAAATTTGTTGAAACTATCTTAGCTTTTGCCCGTAGTACAGGTTCATTGATCACCAGTACTATGGCCACCTGTTTGGCAACCAATATTTTAACGGCTGATCAGTATATGTCTATTGTTATGCCAGGGCGTATGTATAAAGAGGAGTATAAAAAACGCAACTTAGCACCGGTTAATTTATCGCGTGCACTGGAGGATGGCGGCACCATAACGAGTCCTTTGATTCCTTGGAATACCTGCGGTGCTTATATGCATGGCGTATTAAATGTTAATCCTTTAGATTATTTTGTGTTTGCGTTCTTTAATTTGATTAATCCGATTTTAGCCGTTATCTACGCTTATTTGGGGATTAAAGTACTAAAGTTAACCCCTCCTGACAGCGTATCGGCTGAGATACCAATTGTTAAGGGGAGCTGATAGTTTTACGCTACATAATGAAAAAGCCTGATACCAATCAGGCTTTTTCCATTAAGCGCTCGAATTTGAGGCACAATCTGGATTCAAACTTTTTTCTTTTATGATGTGAGAGCGATATGACAGTAGAAACGGTACGTGAAGCTAAACGTTTAGCTGATTATCAACCGCCAAATTTTTTAATTAGTAAGACTGATTTGATTTTTGAATTAGCCCCCCGTAATACGCGCGTTACAAGTACTATAACTTTTCGAAGAAACCAAGCTGGAGCCATGATATTGGATGGGCAACAGCTTAACTTAATCAGTCTGCGCTTAAACGGAGAGCTGTTAACACCAGAGCAGTATAGCGTTAATGCTGAGCGTTTAGAGATTGCTACTCCAGGCAAACAGGGGGTACTAGAGGTCGTCACCGAGTTCAACCCTGAAGAAAACAGTGCGCTTGAAGGGTTATACTTGGCTGAAGGGGTTTACTGTACCCAATGCGAAGCAGAAGGATTTCGCCGCATTACTTATTACCCAGATAGACCCGATGTTTTATCCGTTTTTACGACAACAATTATTGCGGATAGTACTCAATTACCTTTCTTACTTTCCAATGGCAATAAGCTCAGTGAAACTCTCTTAGCTGATGGGCGAACTCAGGTTATTTGGCAGGATCCTTTCCCTAAACCAGCTTATTTGTTTGCGCTGGTCGCAGGTGCTTTTGACTGCTTAACCGAGCACTTTACAACCGTCTCTGGTCGGCAAGTATCACTGGAGTTTTACGTGCAAAAAGGCGCGTTATCGCGCAGTCAATTTGCTATGGCTGCGTTGAAAAGAGCTATGCGCTGGGACGAGCAGCGTTTTGGCTTGGAATATGATTTAGATCGCTACATGGTTGTTGCCGTAGATTTCTTCAATATGGGGGCGATGGAAAATAAAGGCTTAAATATTTTTAACAGTAAATATGTTTTAGCTGACGAGAGCAGCGCAACGGATCAAGATTTTTTTAATATTGAATCGATTATCGGTCATGAGTATTTCCATAACTGGACAGGCAATCGGGTTACATGTCGGGACTGGTTTCAATTAAGTTTAAAAGAAGGCTTAACCGTATTTCGGGATCAAGAATTTAGTGCCGATATGGGCTCTGCAACGCTAAATCGTATTGATGCCGTCAAACTTATTCGAACTGCGCAATTTGCTGAGGATGCAAGTCCAATGGCACATCCTATCCGGCCTGCTCAAGTATTGGAGATGAATAACTTTTATACCGTAACTGTGTATGATAAAGGCGCAGAAGTGATTCGAATGCTGCAAACGCTTTTGGGTAAAGCCGGTTTTAATGCAGGCTTAGCCTGTTATATGGATCGACATGATGGCCAAGCAGTAACCTGTGATGATTTTGTGCAAGCGATGCAAGATGCTAATGGCTTCGACTTAAGTCAGTTTCGGCGTTGGTATAGTCAATCAGGCACTCCTGTGCTAACTGTGAAAGAGCATTACGACAGTGCTGCAGCGTGTTTGAGCTTGACCCTCAGCCAATTTACGCCCGCTACTGCAGATCAAGCGGTAAAGCAGCCTTTAGTGATACCGGTGAGTATTGAGCTGATCTACCTTAATTTCGATCATCGTCAGCAACAGTTATTGGTGTTATCAGAGTCAGAGCAAGTATTTCGTATTGAACATTGTGTTGAGCAGCCCTTGGTTGTCTGGTTAGAGGACTTTTCTGCACCGGTTAAGCTCATTACCGATTATGATGCGCGCTCGCTATTAGCTATTGCGGGTAGGGCAACAAACGGTTTTGCGCGCTGGGATGCCATGCAGCAGTATTGGAGCTTGCTTATTAAGCAAGCTGTGGCAGCGAATGTTTTACCAACTTTACCAATTGAGGTAGTGGATCTGTTTAAGCAATGGTTGCAACAGCCATTAACAGATTTGGCATTGACCGCAGAATTATTGAGCTTACCTGAGTTTGATTCACTCGTAGAGCAGTATGCAGAAATTCCCGTTGATCCTTTATTACGCACGTTAACTTTTTTAACAAAGCAACTTGCTGACACGCTTTCTGCAGAGTTTGCCAGTTGCTATCAACGATTGGGTACCGTGAATTACGTTTATGAAGAGCGCGGTGTTGCATTGCGTGCGTTAAAAGCGCGCTGCTTACATTATTTAGCATGGACAACCCAAGGGGAGACATGGGTAAAGCAACACTATGTAAGCGCTGATAATATGACGGACTTACTCGCCGCATTGAAAGCCTCTCAAGATGCGGGCTTAACTAGCAGTGAGGCGTTATTGGCCGATTTTGCGGAACGTTTTCAATATAATGTTCAAGTGATGGATAAATACTTTAGCCTAGTCGCTGCTACGCCGACAGATGCTGTAGTTGAGCATCTAGAGCGTTTAACCGAACATGCTTTATTTAGTTGGAAAAATCCTAATCGAGTTCGAGCTGTCTTTGGCGCGTTTTCGCTACGCAATCCGCAGCAATTTCATCGAGCCGATGGCCGTGGTTACCAATTATTAGCGCATATAGTTGCACGGTTAGACGCCATTAACCCGCAATTGGCTGCTCGCTTGTTAACACCACTGTTGTCTTGGCAGCGCTATGATCCGTCGCGGCAACATATCCTGTTGGGGTTATTGCAAAAGCTTGCTTTACAACCCGCACTGTCAAACGATGTCTATGAGAAGGTCAGTAAAAGTTTGCTATGAGCCGCCAATATCTCTTTAGTGGTTTTATCTCTGCTGAAAAATGTCAGCAATTTTATCGCGGCGAGGCCCGTTACGTAATTTTTACTGCCGACAGTGGCGAGCGAGTTCAACTCGCTTTTCGGCATTTTCAGCCATTTATGAGTCAGGTCGGGATTCGAGGCAGATTTCGTTTATCGCTTACCGAAAATGGAGAATTTTTACGGTTAGAGAAAATTAGTTAGAGTATATACTTTAAACGGTAGATTGAAACATAGGCTTGCATTATCCTCAGCTTTGGCCTTTAATTTCATTAGCTTAGTGCTAATGCTCTCTGGTCTGTCCTGACAGGTCAAACTACCATGTGCATTAAAGTCCGATATAAAGTCTTTAAATGCTAAAAAATGAATAAAAATCAACAGATTTACGCTATGCCAAGCCTTGCTAACACTGACAAATGATGTAATTATTTTATTGCAAGAGTCTGTGTTGCAGCTGTGAGCAAGACAGATCTATAACTAAAAAAACAGACAACTACCTGTTTTGACAGGGGGGGAGACAACAACATGAATAAAAGGCCAAACCGCTTTGCGATAAGTCCGTTAGCTGCCGGTGTTACTGCCGCATTGCTGGCGCTGGCTTACGTGCCTGCTCAGGCAGCCTCATTTAACTTTGGCGATGTTAAGGTTGAGATCGATTCTACATTTTCTTATGGTGCCAGTTGGCGTGCAGAAGATCGTAACTGGGATACTATTGCAAAAGTGAACCATCCTCGTTTTGATTGGACGGGATACAATGCGGGTACTAACAATATTATTTACCCGTCTGCTGACATTTGGGCGCAACCAGGTGCCTATTCCAGTAATGGCGATGCGGGTAATTTAAATTTTGATCGTGGTGATATGTTTAGTAGCCTGTTTAAAGGGTTACATGAAGTCTCTATCACCAAAGATAACATCGGTTTCTTCGGCCGGTTTATGTATTTTTACGACACGGCATTAAATGATGGCAAATTCGCCTACAGCAATCCGTTAAGTGGTCAAAGAGTCGATCCTTGTGAAGATAAGCGCTCCAGCGAACTTGCTTGTAAAGACATCCGTTTATTAGATGCGTTTATTTACGGCAATTTTGCGTTTAATGATGGCATGAATCCGGTTACTGTGCGTATAGGTAATCAAGTGTTAAGCTGGGGGGAAAGTACTTTTATCCCTCATGGCATCAATATTACGCCAGTTGACGTTGGTATTTTACGCGCTCCAGGTGCCGATTTAAAAGAAGCCTTTATTCCTACAGGTATGGCAACCGTTTCTATAGGTTTAACTGAAAATCTTTCCACGGAATTCTTTTATCAATACTCTTGGCAAGAGAGCTATTTACCACCACCAGGTACCTATTTTTCTACTAATGATTTCGCTGGGCGAGGTGGTTTTGCCCAGAATATTCAGTTAGGTTTTTCGGGTAATCCAGATATCGATCTTGCCCACTTACTCGCTAATCTGAATGCTTTAGGTTCTGCTGTAGGTGCTGGGCAAGTTTCTCCTGCTCAAGCGGCACAAATGTATTTGGGTTACCCTACTAAAGTAGCCTTAAGACCCTTTGGCGATGCTGGCGAATTAAAGCCTGATGATGGTGGACAATACGGTATCAAGTTTGATTATTTTGCTGCAGACCTTGGAGAAACCGAGTTCGGCGTATATTACATGAATTACCATAGCCGTGTGCCGGTGATTTCGGGTATTGCTTCAGACTTCCGTTCTCCTGCAATCCAAGCTGACATTGGTTATTTAGTTCAAAACGCAGGCAATTTGACTAAGGATAATATTCAAAACTTACGTGCTTTTTCCAAAGGTATTTTAGAATACCCTGAGGATATCAAACTATATGGCTTAAGCTTTAATACCAACATCGGTACAACCTCTGTGGCAGGGGAATTTTCTTTCCGTCAGGATGAACCTCTACAAATTGATGATGTTGAGATTCTTTATGCTGGTATGCCTGAGCAGCTTGCTATTGCTGGAATTCGTCCCGATTTAGCTGGCATTTCTCAAGTGGGTCGTTTTATCGGTACCAAAGCCACGCCGGGTGATTACGCGCAAGGCTACATTTTACGTAACACCGCTCAAGCACAAATGACGTTTACCCATTTGTTTGGACCTAGTCTAGGCGCTGATAACTTTACTATGCTAGGTGAGGTAGGTGTTGTCAGAATTAATAACATGCCTGCACAAGATGTATTACGCTTAAACGGTCCAAACACAGATCGTAGTGGCGCGCCTTTAATTGGTGTTAATGGTCCATCTGAAGGTCTTCATACGGGCTTATCAAATGGAGCAGAAACGAATCCTTTCCCAACAGCATCAGCTTGGGGTTATCGGATTTTAGCGAAAGCGGATTATAATAACGTCTTTGCTGGTGTAAATTTATCGCAACGTTTGATTTTTTCTCACGATGTTAATGGTATTACACCGGATCCGTTGTTTATGTTTGTAGAAGATCGTAAGTCGGCATCTTATGCTGTTTCTTTTGATTACTTAAACAAGTGGTCTGGTGAGCTGAGTTATAACTGGTTCTGGGGTGGTGTAGGTACGACTAACAATACTGCAGACCGTGATTTTATATCTTTTAATATTAAATACTCTATTTAAGGGACGAGCACGAATTATGAAAAAACTCACCCTGTTAGCATCAGCTGTTGCGCTGGTGTTCAGTTGTAATGCATTGGCTAAGTTACCTGCCGATCAAGTAGCCCGTTTAAGCAAGGATTTAACGCCAATTGGTGCTGAACGCGCCGGTAATGCGGCGGGTACTATCCCAGAATGGACCGGGGGCATTCAAGCTGCACCTGCAGGCTATACACCTGGTGATCATCATCCCAATCCGTTTGCTGATGATAAGATTTTATTTACCATCACCAAAGCAAATCTGGATCAGTACCGTAACTTTCTGAGCCCAGGGCAAATTGCCTTGTTTGATTTGTATCCTGACACCTTTAAGATGAATATTTACCCAACTCGCCGCAGTGCATCATTTCCGCAATATTTTTATGATGCGACCAAGAAAATTGCTGCAGAGGCTGAGTTAATCGAGGGCGGCAATGGTTTGCGTAATGCGGCTATTGGTATTCCATTCCCTATTCCAAGTAATGGTTTAGAGGCGATTTGGAACCATACAGTGCGTTACCGTGGTGTGGCTGCTAGCCGTAATGGTGGTCAGGCAGCGCCAACCGCTGCCGGCGCTTACACTATTATTGGTTTTGATGAACAGATTATGTTTAAGTACTCGCATCCAGATGCTACGCCTGCTGCGTTAGAAGCTGAAAACATTCTGTTCCGTTTTAAGCAAAGCGTTACTTCGCCAGCGCGTCTAGCCGGTACAGCTTTGTTAGTGCATGAAACCATGGATCAAGTTGCTACACCGCGTCAGGCTTGGACCTATAATACGGGTCAACGTCGTGTGCGTCGTGCACCAAACGTAGCGTATGATGCGCCGGGTACCGCTTCTGATGGTTTACGTACTACTGATGATTTCGATATGTTTAACGGCTCTCCAGATCGTTATAATTGGGAGCTCAAAGGCAAACGCGAAATGTATATTGCTTACAATGATTATAAATTGCACAGCAATAGTTTGAAGTATTCTGATATTTTGATGCCTGGTCATATTAACCCAGAACACGTTCGTTACGAAAAGCATCGTGTTTGGGTTGTTGAGGCAACGTTAAAAGAAGGCACTCGTCACGTTTATGGCAAACGGGTGTTCTTTATTGATGAAGACAGTTGGCAGATCCATGTAGCCGATTTATATGATAACCGTGGTGATTTATATCGTGTTGCAGTTGCCCATGGTCTGAATTACTACGAAGTTCCTACCCATTGGAGTACCCTTGAGGTTTATCACGATCTAAATTCACGCCGTTATATTGCTATCGGTTTGGATAATGAAGATAAGATGTATGACTTTTCAGTAACGTTATCTGATAACGATTTTACACCAGCTTCATTGCGTCGTGAGGGTACTCGTTAATTTTTAACCTGCTACAAGGCTGGCGTCTAGCCAGCCTTTTTTTTAGTCAGGAATTGTTTAAACCCTATAATAATTTGAGTGTGCCGAACTAATGTATTACAAGTTTTCTGCCTTATGTCTTTCCACCTTGTTGCTGACGCATAGCAGTTCAGTTCTTAGCCTTGAAATAGCTGAGCCTCTGGATGTTTTACCAAAAGCGGCAGTTATGGTTCCTTTAGCTGAACGCGCTTTATTTACTGATATCGTTCCAGTAGCTGATCAAGGTTATGCCATTGTCGGTGAGCGTGGTCAAATTATGATCAGTTCAGAGGGCAATAGCTGGCAACAAGTCAAGGTACCCGTGCAATCGCTTTTGACGGCAGTTTATTTTATTGATGAGCAGTACGGTTGGGCGGTTGGACATGATGCAACTATCTTGCATACTCAAGATGGCGGCCACAACTGGCAAATCCAACAATTTATCCCTGCAATGGATAAACCCTTGATGGATGTTTATTTTTTTAACCGTGAGCAAGGTATTGCTGTTGGTGCTTATGGCATGTTTTACACCACCACTGATGGTGGTGCGAATTGGCAATCGACTTTTCACTTATCTCTCGCTGCAGCAGAGGATCAGGAATATCTGGCAGAATTAGCCGAGATGGATCCAGAAGCGTATTTATTAGAACGTGAATCTGTATTACCTCATTTCAATCGCTTAATGGTAAATGGGCAACAGATTTATATGGTGGGTGAAGCGGGTTTTATTGCCTTAAGTGAAGATGTGGGTAACAGCTGGCAACGTTTGGAGGCCTTTTATAATGGTTCGCTTTTTGATGTGCATCGAACACAACAAAACACTCTGTTAGTTGCAGGTTTACGCGGTAATCTTTTTCGCAGCACTGATGATGGTCTAAGTTGGCAAAATATTACAATACCCGTGTCAGCTTCCTTAAGCAGTATAGCCGAAGATGTAAATGGTCAGTTATATGTGACAGGTAATGCCGGCACTTTATTACTGAGTACTGATGATGGTAAAAGCTTTCAGTACTTAGAGCAGGCCGATGGCCGAGCGATTTTAAATGTGTTGCCCATGGCGGACCGCTTATTGCTGGTGACAGAAAGCGGTGTTAGAACAACTTCGATAGGTAAGTCTGAATAATATGAGTATTAATTGGCTGGTAAATAAATTTGAGTACAGTCTGTTCCGGCATCGCTTAGCGGTTATGGTTATTTTTGCTATTACAACGCTAGTTTTACTGTGGCGAGCTACGGATATTAAACTCGATGCTGCTTTTAGCAAAAATATCCCTCTTAAACATGAATATATGCAAACCTATCTTAAGCATGCAGAGGACTTTGGTGGTGCAAATAATATTCTGATTGCCATGTGTGATGCGAATGGTGATATTTTCAATGCGGGGTTTTTTGACAGTTTTCGTCGAGCACATGATGATGTGATTTTCACCCCTGGGGTAGAAAGAGTATTAGTTAAATCGTTATTCAGTCCAAGTACCCGCTTTATTGAAGTCGTAGAAGATGGTTTTGCCGGTGGCCCAGTTATCCCCGCAGATTTTAAGGCTGATGCTCAGGGACTGGCGCGGGTTAAAGAAAATGCCGAAAAAGCCGGTGTGATTGGTCGGATGGTCTCAGATGATTACAGCTGTGCCATGATAACGGCATCTTTATTAGAGATTGATCCAGAAACGAATCTGCCAATTGATACCATTGCTTTTGCAGCCACGCTTGAAAATGATATTCGCGCCAAGTACCAGACTGAGCAGCTAAGTGTGCATATTATTGGTTTCGCCAAGATGGTTGGCGATGTTGCCGATGGTGCAAAAGGTGTCGTGCTATTCTTTGGTATTGCCATCCTTATTACCACAGTCATGGTATTCCTGTTTTCTGGTTCCATGATGCTCACTATCTTGCCAATTGCCTGTTCTTTAATTGCAGTAATCTGGCAAATGGGCTTATTGACGGTATTAGGTTTTGGTATCGATCCTATGTCGATCTTAGTACCGTTTTTAGTCTTTGCGATTGGCGTTAGCCATGGTGTGCAAATGATTAACTCAACCGGCAAAAGGGTTGCTGGTGGTATGGATGCTAAAACCGCCGCACAAACCAGTTTCCGAAAATTGTTGGTGCCAGGGGGAGTTGCCTTACTTTCTGATACTGTAGGCTTTTTAACGTTATTAATCATTGAAATTGGTGTTATTCGAGAGCTTGCTATTACCGCCAGCTTAGGTGTGGCAGTCATCATCTTAACCAATTTAGTATTACTGCCGGTACTGATGTCTTATGTCAAATTTAGTGACAAATATAAGCAGCGTGTTGCCGCTCCGAATGTTAAGGCTGATAAAATTTGGTTTGTGCTGTCAGCTTTTGCTACCCGCAAATATGCCACTGTTATTTTATTAGCTACGGCAGCCTTATTTGCTGTTGGTTATATTCAAAGCCAGCAGCTGAAAATAGGGGATTTGCATGAGGGCGCGCCGGCATTACATGAAGATTCTCGGTATAACCTTGATACCAAGTTAATTACTGAACGCTTCGCAATTTCGGTAGATTTTATCAACGTGATGGTAGAGACCATTCCAAGTGCTTGTACCAGTCATGATATTATGGATCGTATTGATCAATTTCAGTGGTTGATGGAGAACGTGCCAGGCGTACAGTCTGCGGTATCGCTATCTTCTGTCTCCAAAGTGATTAATGCGGCTTACAATGAGGGCAATCCAAAATGGCGGGTGTTGCCTCGTAATACTCAAAGTCTGGTTCAAGCTTCATCGCGGGTAGAAACGAGCACCGGTTTATTAAACGCAGATTGTTCCGTAATGCCTGTTATGTTGTTTTTAGAAGATCATAAAGCGGAAACTATTGAGCGTGTTGTCGCTGCGGTTAAGCAATATGGCGCTGAGTTAGGTGATGAACATACCACCTTTGCATTAGCAACAGGACCTGCTGGTGTGATGGCCGCGACAAATGAAGCGGTAAGTGCTGCGCAGCAACCTATGATGTGGTATGTGTACTCTGCTGTTATCGTGTTGTGTTTACTCAGCTTCCGCTCAATCAGAGCCACTGCTGCCGTTGTTATTCCTTTGTATGTGGTATCGGTTTTAGCTACGGCCTTGATGACCAAACTGGAAATTGGTTTAACCGTATCCACTTTGCCAGTGATCGCGTTGGGTGTGGGGATCGGTGTTGATTATGGTATTTATATTTTATCGACTATGAGTCAACAGTTACGTGAGGGTATGCCAATTCGTCAAGCTTATTTTGAAGCATTAAAAGAGCGGGGCAGTGCTGTACTCTTCACTGGTATTACTTTAGCAATTGGTGTCAGTACTTGGGTATTTTCGGCGCTGAAGTTCCAAGTTGATATGGGCATACTGTTGACCTTTATGTTTATCGTCAACATGTTGGGCGCGATAGTTGTATTACCTGCGCTGGCCAGTTTTTTCTGGCGGAAAAATAATTAACGTAATTTTTTGTAAAATTACTAAATTATTTTCCATCATATTTATGCATAGAAAAGAATAGAAAATGGCCGTTTGGCCATTTTCTATTTACAAGGCCTGAATATTCAGCCAAATCAAGCCTAAAAACCACTGGTATAACCAGCATAAAAGCCAGAAATAACGCTTCAAAAGCGCTACAATAGTTACTACACTGCGCAGCTGCAACATCCCCTCTAAATTTTGTGGATCCTGTGTTTAGCAGTGATTGATAAAAGGATGCAATAATGACAAAGATAGATGGTCTTACCTCAGTTTTACTACAAAACGTCAGCAAGTTAATCAAGCAAAAAGTAAAAGAACAAATGCCATTGGTTGAAAAATTTGCTCACACCCTCTATGGGAATATTTCAAATGAAGATCTTGTTGGTCGAAATGACAGCGATCTTTATGGGGCAGCATTAAGTTTATGGCAAACCTTTAACCAGCATGCTGAGCCTGCTGCGCGGATCAGAGTGTTTAATCCGGAAATCGCAAGGCACGGTTGGGAGTCGAAACATACTATTGTTGAAATAGTTGTGCAGGATATGCCCTTTCTTGTCGACTCGGTGCGGATTGCCTTAACGCGTCATAACATCACTGCACATCTGTTGTTGCATTATCCGTTACAATCTAAACGCGATGACAAAGGCAATATTCTCGATTTTGCTAAATTAGGCCGTTTAAGTGAAGCGACTAATCAACAAACGGTATTTCATATTGAAATTGACCGAATGACAGACGCTAGTGCAATTGAGGCGTTAAAAGCCGAGTTACTTTCTGTGATGGAAGATGTGTCTCTAGCGGTGCAAGATTGGCAGCCGGCGCGTCAAAAACTATTAGATGTTATCAAGTCACTGCCAAAAACTGCTGGCAAAGCCAGTAAAGAAGATATCGCTGAAGTAACGGATTTTCTCAATTGGTTAGTAAAAGACAACTTTACCTTACTCGGTTATCGCAGTTACGACATTAACCCAGTAAAAGGCGATTATCAGATTGTTGCTCAAAAAGACAGTGCGCTTGGTTTAATGCGTCGCTCGGAGCCACGTGATCTGATGTTGTCTGAGTTGCCGGAGCGCGGTCGTGTCCAAGCGTTAAGTAACTCTTTACTTATTTTGACTAAAACAAATAATAAATCGCGCGTACATCGTCCTGCTTATATTGACTACATCGGGATTAAACGGTTTGATAAGAGCGGAAAAGTGATTGGTGAAGATCGCTTTATTGGTTTGTACTCTGCCAGTTTATATAACAACAGCGCAGCAGACATTCCACTGCTAAAAAGTAAGCTGCAACAGGTAATGAACCGCTCTGAGTTTGCAGAAGGCACCCATGCTTATAAAGCCTTATTGAATATTCTCGAAACTTATCCAAGGGATGAGTTGATTCAAGCTAATGTGGATGAGTTACTTGATGTGAGCATGGGCGTGCTGCAGATGCAAGAACGCGATATGACTCGGCTGTTTATTCGTGAGGATACCTTTGGTCGCTTTGTCACGGCAATGGTGTATGTGCCACGTGAGCGTTACAACACCCAACTTCGCAAAGACACTCAAGCCCTCTTAGCACAGGCTCTTGGCGCAACAGAGCCTGTTGAGTTTACTACCTATTTCTCTGAATCTGTGTTGGCCCGTACCCATTATCTGGTACGTATCAACGATAGCCAAGTTGAGTATAACGTGAAAGACATTGAAAAAAATCTGGTTGAAGCGGCTCGTACCTGGGAAGATAAGCTGGAGAGTGCGTTAATCGGCATCTATGGTGAAGCTCGTTGTCGTGATCTGATTCGTAAATATGTAAATGCCTTCCCGCGCGCTTACAAAGAGGATATGTTGCCTAGCGATGCCTTGGTAGATATCGGTAAGTTAGAAGCGTTAAATGAAGAGCATAAGTTGGAAATGCTGTTTTATCGCCCGCAAGAAGAAGGTAAAGACAGCAAAGCCGTTCGCTTAAATCTATTCCATAAAGACCACCCAATCCATCTATCTGACGTACTGCCGATGCTGGAAAACTTTGGTTTACGCGTCATTGGTGAAACACCTTATGCGGTGAAGTGCCCAAGTGGCTCAGTAAGCTGGATTTTGAATTTCACTATGGAGCTAACCGGTGAGGTACCTGCTGACTTTGTGGTTGCTCAACAAGGTTTTCAAGACTCTTTAACTAAGGTGTGGTTAGGTCAACTAGAAGATGATGGCTTTAACCGTTTAATTTTAGGTGCCGGTTTAACCGGTCGTGAAGTGTCCATTTTACGCGCTTATGCTAAATATAAGCGGCAGATCGGTAGTACCTTTAGCCAGAGCTATGTCGAAAATACCTTTGCTCGTTATGCAACTTTAGCAGCGCTGTTGGTTCAACTGTTTTCTATGAAGTTTGCGCCGAAATCGCGCGCTACGGCAAAGTCTATTGAAAAGCTTGAAGAGCAAATTGCTGCACAGCTTGAAAATGTTGCGAACCTTGATGATGATCGGATCATTCGTCGTTTTGTCGATATGATTAACGCAACGGTGCGCACGAACTTTTATCAAAAGGCTGCAGATGGCAGCGATAAGCCGTACATTTCATTCAAGATTAAACCTAATTTAATCCCTGAAATGCCATTGCCGATGCCAATGTTTGAAATATTCGTTTACTCACCGCGCGTTGAAGGTGTTCACCTGCGGTTTGGTAAAGTGGCGCGCGGTGGCTTACGTTGGTCTGATCGCCGCGAAGATTTCCGCACAGAAGTCTTAGGTTTAGTAAAAGCCCAGCAAGTTAAAAATACCGTTATCGTTCCCTCTGGTGCGAAAGGCGGTTTTGTATGTAAAAAACTCCCTGAAACCGGTGGACGGGAAGCTTTTATCAATGAAGGTAAAGCCTGCTACCGTACCTTTATCCGTGGTTTATTAGACGTTACAGATAATATCGTGCAAGGTGCTATCGTACCGCCGACGGATGTGGTGCGCTTAGATGAAGACGACCCTTATTTAGTCGTTGCAGCCGACAAAGGTACTGCAACCTTCTCTGATATTTCCAATGGTATTTCAGAAGAGTATAACTTCTGGTTGGGTGATGCCTTTGCTTCTGGTGGCTCAAACGGTTACGACCACAAGAAAATGGGTATTACTGCGCGTGGTGGTTGGGAGTCGGTGAAGCGGCACTTCCGCGAAATCGGTATTGATTGCCAAACCACCGATTTTACCTGTGTTGCTATTGGTGATATGGCAGGTGATGTCTTTGGTAACGGTATGCTACTGTCCAAGCATATCCGTTTACAAGTTGCTTTTAACCACTTGCACATTTTTGTAGATCCTAACCCAGATGCTGCACGTTCTTATCCAGAGCGTGAGCGTTTGTTTAATTCACCCACCTCTACTTGGGATGATTACGATAAATCCTTAATTTCAGAGGGTGGGGGGATCTTCGCGCGCTCAGCCAAGTCGATTAAGCTAAGTCCGCAAATGAAAGAAATGCTTGGAACCAGCAAATCGTCCATGACGCCAAATGAGTTAATTCGTGAAGCCTTAATGATGCCGGTAGACTTATTATGGAACGGGGGTATCGGGACTTATATCAAAGGTAGCAACGAAAGCCATGCTGAAGTTGGCGATCGTGGTTCTGAAGCACTGCGTGTTAACGGTCGTGAATTAGGCGCAAAAATCTTTGGTGAAGGGGGTAACCTTGGCGCCACGCAGCGTGGTCGAATTGAGTATGCTGCTAACGGTGGTCGACTGAATACCGATTTCGTGGATAACGTTGGTGGGGTAACCTGTTCGGATAATGAAGTGAATATCAAAATCTTGTTGAACGCCTTGGTTACTGGCGGCGACTTGACATTAAAGCAGCGTAATAAACTGCTAAATGATATGACAGATGATGTAGCCGATATTGTTATTGAAGATTGTTATCGCCAAACACAAAGCATTAGTTTGTCTTCCTTATTGGGCTCGGAACAAATTAAGGAATACACCCGTTTTATCCATGCGCTAGAAAAAGACGGTAAATTAAATCGTGAGTTGGAGTTTTTACCTTCTGACGATGAGCTGGCTGATCGTATGGCTAAGAACATGGGCTTAACTCGACCTGAGCTGGCTATTTTAACCGCCTATGGAAAAATGGTATTAAAAGAGCGTTTAGTGACCGCAGACGTCTCTGATAATAGCTACTTCCAGCAGTTATTAACGGGTGCTTTCCCCGCGGTTCTTCAAAAGAAATTTAGCAATGAGATCAACCAGCATCCGTTAAAAGCCGAAATAATCGCCACTAAATTGGCGAATATGCTGGTTAACGAGATGGGACCGAATTTTGTGCAGCGTATGTTTGAAGAAACAGGCGCGAATGCTGCAGAAGTCGCCATTTGTTATGCGGTTGTACGTGAATTGTTTGATGTTGCAAATTATTGGGAACAGCTGGAACAACTCGATAATCAGATTCCTGCGGCTTTACAAAGCCGTGTGCTATTCCAACTGCGTCGAACTATGCGCAGGGCAACGCGTTGGTTTGTGCGTCACCGTGACAGATCGTTAAATATTGAGCAAACAGTGGCATTCTTTAAACCGGCTTATGAAGAAATCTACCGTGATCTGGAAAAGTACGTTGCTGAACGTGAAATGCAGGAATTGACTGAAAAGAGCAATACCTTAGTTGAGCAAGGTATCCCTGCAGCTGTAGCGGTTTACTTAAGTCAACTGAGTACCGTGTTCTCGGTGATGGATATTGCACAGGTTGCGGACAGCCATAAAACGCCGTTAGCCATGGTTGCTGAGATTTACTTTAAATTAGGTGACAAACTCGAACTACACTGGTTCCTGGAGCAAATTACTCGTCAGCCGGTAGCTAACCATTGGCAAGCTTTAGCTCGCGCTTCTTATCGTGAAGAGCTGGATTGGCAACAGCGTGGTTTAACTGCTGTGGTAGTGAAAAGTTGTGGCAATGTCTGCGTGGCAGATGACATTATCAACAATTGGTTGGAGCAACATCACAGTTTAGTTGAGCGTTGGCGTTTAATGCTGGCGGAGTTTAAAACAACACAAAGTCACGAGTTTGCTAAGTTTTCTGTGGCGATGCGTGAACTTATGTTGTTAAGTCAATCAGTTTGATGCTGTTGTTTTTAGCTTAAACTTATTACAATACCCCAAGTGACATCCGTGTGGGATACAGGTTACAGTGCACTGTGCTGTAACCTCTTTCTCGCGGGGTTTTGGGGTATTTTACTTTAAGGTCTGCCATGTTTTATTCATTAGCCAGAAATGTTCTTTTCAATTGTGATGCTGAGCGCTCGCATGATTTTGCCTTAGCCAGTTTAAAACATCTGGCGAATACCCCAGCCGCACTGCTATGGCGCGAGCCTTTGGTTAATAAGCCCAAGACTATCGCCGGCATTACCTTTCCAAATCCGCTTGGTTTAGCGGCAGGCTTAGACAAAAATGCTGATTGTATTCGTGCTTTTGCGCAAATGGGGTTTGGCTTCATTGAAGTCGGTACTGTTACCCCAAGACCACAAGCGGGTAATGATAAGCCTCGTATGTTTAGATTGCCGCAGTCAGAAGCAATCATTAATCGGATGGGGTTTAACAACAAAGGTGTCGATTACTTAGTAAACAATGTGAAGCATAGCCAGTTTAAAGGGGTGCTAGGTATCAATATTGGTAAAAACAAAGATACCCCGAATGAGCAAGGGAAAGACGACTACATTCATTGCATGCGTAAAGTTTATCCTTACGCCAGTTATATTACGGTCAATATTTCTTCACCTAATACACCTGGACTGCGTGACTTACAATTTGGTGAAGCTTTATTCGACTTATTAAATGCAGTTAAAAATGAGCAACTGCTTTTAGAAGCAAAGCATCATAAATACGTACCCGTTTTTGTGAAAATTGCTCCAGATATGGATCAAATTGCCATTGAGCAGGTTTCAGATACACTTATGAGTAGCAAAATGGATGGTGTCATTGCTACCAATACCACTTTGGACAGAAGTCGGGTGACAGGTCAGCAATATGCAGACGAAGCGGGTGGCTTAAGTGGGCTACCAGTACAACAAAAAAGTACTGAAGTTATTACACAGCTGCGTCTGGCAGTAGGTCCTGACTTGCCCATTATTGGGGTTGGTGGCATAAATGATAGTGCTTCAGCGCAAGAAAAACTTGCTGCAGGTGCAGATTTACTGCAAGTGTATACGGGTTTTATTTATCATGGACCTAAACTGATTACATCTATCGTAAATAGCTTATAACAGAGAGATTTACCACTAATCAGCTTTTAAAATATGAGCAGCATGCTATAGTGCTTATATAAAAGACACGTTGTTAGCCCAAGGGAGAATAGCAAGTAAGATGTTGATACCGTCGGAGCAATGGACTTGGCATTATTGTCCAATTAAAGACCGTCTTGTACTTAATCTTGATGATACGGTGCAGTTTACTTCTGAGCTAACTGGGGCAATGCTTAACGAAAACTTGGTTAATCAGCCTTTTGAGATTGCTGAGGCTGAAACTTTTTGGCGGATTCAAGAGGTTTTGCAACCGCTTGTAGCAAATGATGCTGAACGTCTTGAATATTGCTTGCACGCCTTAGCTAATCGTTTTCGTCAACTTACCGCTCATAAAAGTTGGTATTTTGCCACGCAACGTCAACAGGATATCGGTGCATACCAATTAGTCCAGCTGCAAGGCAAGGATCAGCTTACGGCTTTAGTGATAGCCTCTGATCTTGAATGCATACAATGTCTGCTATTGGCGTCCGGCGAAACGTTAGCCGGTAAATTACTCGCACGTAGTTCCGTTATTCGTGTGTTGCGAAATAGAGCACAGCTGCTGGAAGTTGATATCAATCTGGCACGAAGTGCTTAGCCGTCCAGCTATTATATTGCCTTTGAAATGCTGAGAGTTCGCCGCCTATTGCAGCAAGCTTTTGCTAAGTCTCGTCTGATGGCCTCGGGTGTCGTCGTTGTCCCCAGTAAAAAGCGGCGTTTGCTGTTGTTGTTACTGGCCATGTTTCATTTATCAGGTTTATTTTCCTCTTTAGATGCCTTGATGTCTTCAAGAACCGCTCAAGGCAGTATCGCTTGGATCGTGTCTTTAAATACCTTTCCCTATGTCGCTGTGCCTGCCTACTGGATCTTTGGCCGTAGTCGTTTTCAAGGCTATGTGATCTCAAGGCAAGAAACAGACAGTGATTTATTTATTAAGCATCAACTAAAAGCTTCTGGTGCAGAGCCTTTTATTTTACATACGGAACGAGAAAGAGGCAGCCTGCAGGCGGTTGAGCGATTAGCCAAGATGCCGTTTTTAACTGGTAATAATGCTGAACTCTTAATTGATGGACAAGCGACCTTTGCCAGTATTTTTGCGGGTATTGCGGCAGCCAAAGAGTATGTATTGGTACAGTTTTATATTGTCAGAGACGATAATCTCGGCCGTCAGTTACAGCAATTGTTAATAGAAAAAGCGCAACAAGGTGTGGCGGTCTATTTTTTGTATGATGAGATTGGCAGCTATCGGCTACCGCATCGTTATACCTCAGCGCTAGTATCTGCTGGGGTAAGGGTGCGGCCTTTTCACTCTACAAAAGGACCTGGTAACCGCTTTCAGCTAAATTTTCGTAATCACCGGAAAATTGTGATTACTGATGGCTATACCGGTTGGTTAGGGGGGCTTAATGTCGGTGATGAATACTTAGGCGAAGATCCTCGATTTGGCGCTTGGCGTGATACCCATCTGAAACTGAGCGGGCCAGCCGTACTGGCTTTACAGTTATCCTTTGTTGAAGATTGGTATTGGAGTACTGAGAAGATCCCTGCACTTAATTGGCAAGCTAAAGCCGCTGAGCAAGGCAATATACCTATTCTTATTTTGCCGTCTGGGCCAGCGGATCGTTTTGAAACGGCCAGTTTAATGATGCAGCATGCTTTGCACACGGCGGCAAAGCGGATTTGGATTGCCAGTCCTTATTTTGTGCCAGACGAAGGCACGCTCGCGGCGTTAAAGCTTGCGGCGCTGCGGGGTGTTGATGTACGTGTGTTAATCCCCGAGCAAACAGATAATCTGTTAGTGACGCAAGCGGCTTATGCTTTTATTGGTCCGTTATTAGATGCCGGTGTAAAAATCTACCGATACCATAAAGGTTTTTTGCATGCTAAAAGTTTTCTGGTCGATGAGCGATTGAGTGCCGTGGGGACCGTCAATTTGGATAACCGCTCTTTTCGTTTAAACTTTGAAATAACTGCACTGATGCTTGATGAAGCATTGAATAAGCAGCTAGAGCAACAGTTTTTAGCTGATTTTTCACATTCTCGGATGATGAGTCGTTCAGAACTGAATGCACGTTTTTGGTGGCAAAGAGCAATAGCGCGTGGTGCCCATTTAATGGCACCGATACTTTAGGAGAGAGTTACATGGCTGCTATTAAGCCAAACTTGCAGCAAGCCAGTTTCCAGCAATTTGTGACATTGTTAGAGCAGGCGCTTTTAACGCAGCAATTACAAAAACTGATTTTAAGTAAGTACCAAGGGGCTGAAACCGCCTTACAGCGGTTGGAGATCAGCCCTGTGTTCCTAAAAGGAGTTTGGCAGTTAAAGTTTTTATATCAGTATAAAACCAACCATATCACTAAGAACTTGCCCGTGACGGAAGCTCAGACGTTAATCTTATGTTTGTTAGAGCATGATTTTCTTCAAGCTAACTTACAAAGCGACAATCAAACCGTTCAGTTAAGTCAGAGCAAGAAAGGTAAGTTCTTGTTAAACTCAAAAAAAATCACCGCCAAAGCCGCTACGAGTGAGCTAGCTGCGCCGGCTATGAATGCTCATAATCGACAAAAACAACGTTTTGTTGAACAAACACGGCCCTTTTTGACGGCATTGGGTATTACGGATCAACAACAGCAAATCATTCCTGCTATGTCGAATAAATGGAAGCAGATTAATAAATTCATTGAGATCCTAGCCAATGCGGTGAAAGAAACCGGTTTAGCAACGCGTGAACAATTACATGTGGCAGATTTTGGTTCAGGTAAGGCATATTTAACCTTTGCCATGCATGATTATTTTAATCATAGCTTGGGTCTAGCTGTTAATGTTACGGGGGTTGAACTGCGCCAGCATCTGGTCGATTTATGTAATCAAACTGCGAGCAGTTTGCAGTTGGCAGGGATCCAATTTGAACAAGGCGATGTGAAACATTTTAAAGCACGGGGTATCAACGTCATGGTGGCCTTGCATGCCTGTGATACCGCAACAGATTACGCTTTGCATATGGGCATTCGAACAGGAGCGGAAATTATTATGTGTTCGCCGTGTTGCCATAAGCAAATTCGGCCTCAGGTGCAGTTACCTGCCTTGCTGGCGCCGATGTTGCAACATGGCATCCATTTAGGGCAAGAGGCAGAGATGTTGACCGATAGCCTCAGAGCACTGTTGCTGGAAGCGAATGGTTACGATACCAAAGTGTTTGAATTTATTTCGTTGGAGCACACTAGTAAAAATAAAATGATTTTAGCGGTGCGGCGAGCCAAGCCAAAAGATAACACGGCGGTATTGCAGCAGATCCAAGCATTAAAGCTGTTTTATGGCATTCAAGAACATTGTTTAGAGCAATTATTGCTCGAATCAGCAGCGGGTTAAACCGCTGCGTATGTTGAGCTTTTAGCGAAGCGCATCAATCAACTGTTTGACCGCCTGCAGCTGCGAGCCCGTCTTACTTAAATAGTTAGCACCACTATAGCCCCACCAATCCCAACAGCCTAAGGGATTAAAAGGACTTGGGGTGATCTGCGGGTAGAGGATCACTAACTGATTTGCATCGGCATAGTGGTTTAAACCGGTGTTAGTGACATAGGCTTCGCCCACTTGGCTGGCATCTTGCCGACAGCCATGGAAGCTAACATGTAATTGGCAAGCGGCTGCTTGCTGACAGCTGGCGGGAATATAGGCATAACCCAATTCCGCTAATTGTCCCTTGCTTGCTGGCGCCAACTGGTGTTGATTAATGCGATATAAGTGACCACTAAGTGATGTTGCTGCTGTCAGCGTTTTATTGAGTAAATGGCTAAGTAATTTGCCTGCGGCATCAAAATTACAGCTCGCCAAAAAGGGCGGCTCTGAACGATCACAAGCTGTTAAATCGGGTAAGGCTGTGGGGAAGTGATGTGCAAAAGCATATTCGTTGACAAACATTAACTGCTCCGGCGCAATCCAGTTGGCATATTGTGCTGCGAGCGCCGCACTGATCTCACTGGAAACGGTTTGGTCGGCACTGCCGCTAAAGATCCACACTCTGCTCTTGGCTACAGCACTAACTGGTGCCAGTAAGCCTTGTCCACGCAGTGCTGTTAGCGTCTGTTCAATCTCGGCTAAATCAGGTTTAGCCTGTGGATCTGCCATGCAATGCGTTAAAGCGTGTTGCAAGTTATTCTGCGCGCAATACACTGGGCCTGCCGCAATCATAGCGACGCCAATGACTTCTTCGGCAAAAGCCTGATGATATTGTCCTGCCATATAAGCACCAGAAGACAGTCCTGACAGGGTAATGGGGTGCGCAAGATTAAGCGCAGGTAGTGGTTTAGTATCATTAGCGATTTGACTGAATACTGGGCTGCAGCTAACCACCATGCTAATTAAAACAGCATGGTGCAAGACGTGTGTATAGATACGGTGGGCTTGTAAATCCATTAGCGAATGTTCATGCTTAGACAAGGTGAAACTACTATCCTTAAGATAGCGCGCTGGCGCAATAAGGCTTTAGTACTAAGCTGAGTTATAGCTTAATCCACCCGCAGTGCCACACCGCGACCTCGTGGATCACTGGCTGGAATAGCTTGACCTGCTTCCATTTTAATCAGCTGGATGTCACCTAAATTCCAATCGGGCATCTGTACGTGATAGCCCATTTGCTGTAACTGCTGTTGTACCTCTTTAGTTAAGGCGTGGTAAGGCTCAATTCGGATTTGATCCTGTGGTAACAACTGATGATGAAAACGGGGTGCGGCTACGGCTTGTTCTGCTGTCATGTTGAAATCATATAAATTATTGATAACTTGGAAAATGCTGCTGAAAATAGTGGATCCCCCCGGTGTGCCGATCACCAGCTCCAACTTGCCAGCTTTTAATAGGATGGTTGGCGTCATCGAGGACAGCATGCGTTTACCTGAAGCGATCGCGTTGGCATCATTGCCAATAACGCCAAAAGCATTGGGTACGCCGGCTTTGGCGGAAAAATCATCCATCTCGTTATTCAGTAAAAAGCCAGCGCCGCTGACCACTACGCCACTGCCATAATCTAAATTGAGCGTGTAGGTGTTGGATACGGCATTGCCAGCTTTATCCACAATGGAAAAATGCGTCGTTTGTTCTGACTCCAGCCCTGGTTTGATCATCGCCGTGGCAGTAATGGCCTTAGGATTAATCTCTTTCGCCCGTCTGGCTAAGTAATCCGGGGCGAGTAATTGCTGCTGCGGGACGGCTATAAAATCTGGATCGCCTAAATAATCTGCGCGATCAGCGAATACCCGTTTTGCTATCTCGGCAATTAAGTGGACATACTGCGCGGAGTTATGCTTGAGGCCGTCAAAATGCTCACGGTTATGTTCTTTTAATGCTAAGAATTGATTAAGGGCTATGCCACCTGAGCTGGGTGGAGCTACTGTAATTAGCTGCATATCTCGATAATTTGTGATTAGCGGATTGCGCCACACGGCTTGATAATTTCGAAGATCTTCTGCTGTGATTAGCCCCTGGCCGCGAGCCATTTCGGCTAAAATAAGTTGTGCTGTTTCGCCTTCGTAGAAATCAGTAGGGCCTTTAGCGGCTATCCGTTTGAGTGTGGCGGCTAGCTGCGGTTGTTTAAAGATATTACCTGGCTGCAGCGCAGCGAAATATTCCGCAAAATTGGTTTTACCGGCAAAACGGCCAAATACATTGCGATCGTAGAGATAGGTTTTGTCTGGAACCAGATAACCGTCTTCTGCCAGTCGAATTGCCGGTGCAATTAACTCAGCCCAGCTTTTAGTACCGAATTGTTGATGTGCTTGCCATAACCCCATCACGGTGCCGGGCACGCCTGATGCTAAATGCCCAATCAGGCTGAGCTCATCAATCACTTCTCCTTCCTGATTTAAATACATCTCTCGGTGTGCTTTAGCAGGGGCAATCTCTCGATAATCTAAAAAGTAGGCCTTGTTATTAAACCACAAGGTCATAAAGCCCCCGCCACCAATATTGCCAGCTTCAGGGTAGGTCACAGCTAAAGCAAAAGCCGTAGCAACCGCGGCATCTACCGCGTTACCGCCTTGTCGTAAGATAGCCGCTGCGACTTCAGCACCATAGCGATCTGGGCTGGCTACGGCGCCTGCGGTTAATGGCGTCTTAGGTGGCGGGTTTTTAGTTATGCTTTGAGCGTTTGGGGTAAAGGACAATGCCAATACACATAGTATAGTGAAAGCGCGTAAATCACAGCAGGGCATTAAGCATTCTCCAAGGCGAGAAAAATCATCAACAATCAGACAGAAACATTGCATTTAGCTGGCATGCTGCCTATCAAATTTCACCAACAAAAAAAGGCGCCACAGAGAGGGCGCCACAGCGTCAGGTTAACCCTGTTGCAAAGCACGTATAACAACACGCTCTAGTGTAGTGCTATCAATTATTTGGTTTTTGATCTAACGCAAGAAAAACACTAACTAACGGATCAGTCGTTTGCTAGCGTTGCTTCAAGTGCGCTAATCACGTACAAAGGTTCAATCATTTCGCGACGCAAACAGGATGGAATATATGAGAAAAACCGCCTTAGCCAGTATCTTTTCTGCTATCGCAGCATTAGTGTTTCCCCAAATGGGGCTGGCTGACAAGCCGATAGGAATCGCTATTCATGGTGGTGCCGGTACTATCAATCAAGCACAGATGACTGCTTCGCAACAACAAGCTTATGAAGCTGCCTTAACAGAGGCCATAACCCAAGGTTATGCGGTGCTTGAACAAGGCGGCAGTAGCTTGGATGCGGTAACTCGAGCCGTTATGGTGTTGGAAGACTCGCCCTTATTTAATGCCGGTAAAGGAGCGGTATACACCTTTGATGCAACGCATGAGCTTGATGCTTCTATTATGCAAGGACAGGATCGCAATGCCGGCGCCGTGGCAGGGGTAACCACCATTAAAAATCCGATTTTATTGGCAAGAGCCGTTATGGAACAATCTGAGCATGTCATGTTAGCGGGCGCTGGTGCTGAAGCCTTTGCCGACACCCTGAATTTAGCCCGAGTACCCAATACGTATTACAACACGGAGTTTCGTTTTGAGGCGTTAAAACGCGCTAAACAGGCATTTGTACCACAACCTCATCAGGCAAGCCTGCCGTTTGACCCAAACTGGCGTATGGGGACTGTGGGGGCAGTGGCCATCGATCACGCGGGTAACTTAGCGGCGGCAACGTCAACCGGTGGCATGACCGCCAAGCGGTATGGCCGTATCGGTGATGCGCCGGAGATTGGTGCGGGTAATTTTGCCGATAACAGCAGTTGTGCCGTATCCGCTACGGGGCATGGCGAGTATTTTATTCGTTATCAGGTCGCCAGCGATATTTGTGCCAGAGTAAAGTACCAAGGTAAAACCGCCGCAGAGGCCGCCACGGAAGTTATCGCTGAACTGGCAACCGTCGGCGGCACGGGAGGGGTAATTGTGGTGGATGCGGCTGGGCAGTTAAGTTGGGCCTTTAATACTGAAGGTATGTATCGAGCTAAGCGTGGTAATAATACCCCATTAACAGTAGAGATTTTTAGTGATAAAAATCAAAACTAATCCGCTAAATCTGCAGCAAATTCGCCCGCTTAGACTATGCTTAAGCTGAGTATTTGGGGGAGAGTAGCTTATGGATCTATTAAAAGTTGCAGACTATATGAATCGTCACCCGGTTACCTTTGAGCTAGACATGCCGGTAGAGTTAGCAGTCGAACGCTTGATCAAAGGCCGGCAAACGGGTGGCCCGGTGATTGATAATAAACGTAAGATCATCGGTTTTATTTCGGAGCAAGATTGTTTGGCGCGGATGTTGATGTCCACTTATCACGACCAGCAAGCATCAAGAGTCGCAGATGTGATGCAAACCGCCGTGATTACGGTGAAAGATTACGACGGCATTATTGACTTAGCGCAGACCATGTTAAAAGCCAAGCCGAAGCTCTATCCGGTGGTGGATGACGATGGCTATTTACTCGGAATTATCTCGCGTACAGATGTGTTAGCCGCTATTGACAAAGAACTGCACTCACATTACGGCAAGGTAGGCTAGCCTTAGCTCGGGTTCCTTGGTAGCATTGCGCCCTCTGAAATCCGAGGGCGTTATTTTGTCTGCTACAGCTTCTCTTTCTCTAAACGAACTTTATACCAAGCTTGGCAGTTGTTTACTGCAGGATCAATTTAAGCTGCGTCGCAAACTCAATCAAGTTAAAACTGCTACGGCCGCTGAACAACAACACGTAATACCACGTCTTGCGGCTGAGCAAGCGCGTTCCATCGCGCTGCGGCAGAGTCGTCTGGCAGCCGTTCCCGCATTAAACTATCCAGCAGAACTGCCGGTTGTGGCCAAAAAAGACGACATTAAAGCCGCCATTGCTGCACATCAAGTTGTGATTATTGCTGGTGAAACCGGTTCAGGCAAAACCACTCAGATCCCGAAAATATGTCTTGAGCTGGGTCGCGGCGTGGCGGGGACTATTGGTCATACACAGCCTCGCCGCCTAGCGGCGCGCAGTGTCTGTGCTCGTCTGGCTGAGGAGCTAAATTGTCAGGTGGGCCAGCAGGTCGGTTATAAAATTCGCTTTGGCGATCAGACAAATCAACAAACCTTAGTGAAGTTAATGACCGATGGTATTTTGCTCACTGAAATGCAGCAGGACAAATTTTTAAATCAGTACGATACCCTGATTATTGATGAAGCGCACGAACGTAGTCTGAATATTGATTTCCTGTTAGGGTATTTAAAACAGTTACTACCGAAAAGACCTGATCTAAAAGTTATCATTACCTCTGCTACCATCGATCCTGAACGATTTTCCAAGCATTTTTTTGATGCACCTATCGTCGAAGTGTCTGGTCGCACTTATCCGGTAGAAACCCGTTATCGGCCCTATAGTGAGTTAGATGACAAAGATGCGGATCAACTACAGGGCATTTTTGATGCTGTAGAAGAACTCTATCGTGAGCCACCGGGTGATATTTTAATCTTTCTAAATGGTGAGCGGGAAATTCGTGATACCGCCGATGCCTTGGAAAAACTCAAACTCCCGCATACCGAAGTCTTGCCTTTGTATGCGCGCTTAAGTGCGACAGAGCAAAATCGGATTTTTCAAAGTCATGCCGGTCGCCGCATCGTGCTCGCCACCAATGTGGCAGAGACCTCGCTCACCGTACCGGGTATTCGCTATGTGATTGATCCTGGAACTGCACGTTTATCTCGCTACAGTTATCGTTCAAAAGTACAACAATTACCGATAGAAGCGATTAGCCAAGCCAGTGCCAATCAGCGAAAAGGCCGTTGCGGTCGTGTTGCCGCCGGTATTTGTATTCGCTTGTACAGCGAAGAGGATTTTTTAAGCCGCCCAGAATTTACCGATCCGGAAATTCTAAGAACCAATCTCGCGTCGGTGATTTTGCAAATGTTGGCGCTAGGACTGGGCGATATTGCCTCCTTTCCGTTTTTACAAAAACCCGATAGCCGTTTTATTAATGATGGTATTAAATTATTAGAAGAGTTAAGTGCCGTAGAAAAACTCAGTGGCAAAGCAACGTTGCGCTTAACCGCACTTGGCCGGCAGCTGACGCGCTTACCCATCGACCCTCGCTTAGCGCGGATGGTCATAGCAGCCAGTGAAACAGGCGCACTTAAAGAAAGTCTGGTGATAGTGGCGGCTTTGTCTATTCAAGACCCCCGTGAACGGCCTTTAGATAAACAGCAAAAAGCAGACGAGCTTCATGGACGCTTTGCTGATGTCGATTCTGACTTTGCCAGTTGGCTAAAACTGTGGGATTACCTACAGCAGCAACAAGAGCTACTCAGTAATAACCAATTCCGCCGGCTTTGTAAGCAAGAATGTTTAAACTATTTGCGGGTAAGGGAATGGCAAGACTTGGTTACGCAATTAACGCAGCTAGCACATGAGCAGCAGCTTAAGATCAATACGTCTGCACCAAGCTATCAGGCGTTACACAGCGCCATTTTAACCGGTTTACTGGGGCAAATTGGTTGTCGCGACAGTGACGCCGATTATTTAGGGCCACGGCAAACCCGTTTTTATGCTTTTCCTGGTAGTCATCTGTTTAAACGCAAACCGAAATGGGTTATGGCGGCCGAATGGGTAGAAACCAGTCGCTTATATGCCAGAACCTTGGCAAAAATTGAGCCTGATTGGGTAGAGCCACTGGCATTACATTTAGTGAATCGTAGCTACAGTGAACCGCATTGGGAAAAGAAAAAAGGCGCGGTGGTCGCCTTTGAACAAGTCTCACTGTATGGCGTTATTATTGTCGGTAAGCGCCCCGTGCTCTATAGCAAAATTGATGAGGCGGTATCACAACACATTTTTATCCGTGAAGCCCTTGTCAACGGTGAGCTTGGCTTGAACGAAGCCTTTTTAGCGCATAATCAGCAATTAATTGCGCAAGTACAAAACTTAGAAGAAAAATCTAGGCGGCGCGATATTCTGATTGATGATGACGCACTAGCGGCATTTTATGCCGAACGTATCCCCGTTTGGGCCAATAATCGTATCGATTTTAGTAAATGGTGGAAAAAACAACGTCAGCAACAGCCTGATTTTCTAAATTTTGATCCCGAGACACTTTACCAGCGCGATGCCTCTGATATCACCGCAGCGAAGTTTCCAGAAACCTGGCCGCAGGGTAACCTGACGTTACCATTGGCCTACCATTTTGCCCCAGGCGAGCCAGATGATGGGATCAGTGTATTAATTCCGTTGGCATTACTTAATCAGGTAGAAGACCGTGGTTTTGATTGGTTAATACCGGCACTGCGACATGACTTGTTAGTGGCGCTGATT
>CAZNXI010000002.1:0-32328 GCA_964577005.1 uncultured Rheinheimera sp. | reverse complement strand
ATCGGCGTAACTTTGTACCCGCGCCAAATTATGCCGACGCGGTTTTGCAGAGTCTTGAACCCAGTGATACCCCCTTACTCGAAGCATTGACAGCTAAGTTAAAACGGATGTCGGGTGTGACTATCCCAGAAGATGCATGGGATCTCTCCAGCTTGCCAGCGCACTTAAAAATGAATTTTAAAATTCTGGATGAACATAAGTTAGTCGCGCAAGGCCGCTCATTACGCTTACTCAAGCAACAACTGCAAGGGGCAGTACAACAGAGTTTAAGTGAAGTCGCAGAGCAGGGGATTGAACAAACGGCGTTAACCGAGTGGAGCTTTGGTGAGTTACCTAAAGAATATATCAAAGTGCAGGCCGGTTTTGAAATTAAAGCTTTTCCAGCGCTGATTGATGAAGGCAAGAGTGTTGCTATTCGTCTACTGGATAATCCGCAGCGAGCAGAGCAAGCACATATTAAAGGTTTGCGGCGTTTATTATTATTAAATGTGCCATCTCCGGTTAAGTATTTGCAAGAATCCCTTCCGAATAAAGCCAAGTTAGGCTTGTACTTTAACCCTTTTGGTAAGGTACTGGATTTGATTGATGATTGTATCGCGGCGGCCACGGATGAGCTCATTACTCAGTCGCTGCCCGTGCAAGATGCCGAGCGTTTTCAGACGGTACGCGAGCAGCTGCGCGCCAATTTAGGTGAGCAGGTAAGACAGATAGCCTTGAAAGTCGAAGCCATTTTAACGCTGTACCACGATATTCAAAAGCGCCTAAAGGGAAAGGTGGACTTAGCCCATTATCAGGCGCAAGCCGATGTCAAAGCACAGCTTGAGCAGCTGATTTTTAAAGGCTTTGTCAGCACTCATGGTGCCAACAAGCTAGAGGATATTCAGCGTTATTTAGCGGCCATGTTAAAACGCTTGGAAAAACTGCCTGTTGATCCAAACCGTGATCGCTTATTAATGCACGAATATCAAAAAGCCGAGACAGCCTATACCCAGCTGTTAGGTAAGTTTGCTGGCCAACCGTTACCGGAAGAGGTATCAGCAATTCGTTGGATGTTACAAGAGCTTAGGGTGTCGCAGCATGCTCAGCAATTAGGTACGCCGTATCCGATATCACTTAAAAGGATCCTTAATGCGGTGCAGGAGCTAAAATAATCTTGTTGCAGCATTCAACCAGCTTGCTAAGATAAAGCACGTTGCCTAAAAAGGAGTGATTATGCTGAATCGTGGAGACAATCGACATTTCTATCGGATGATGGTGAATGCAGATGTGAAGTTGATGATTAATGATCCAGAAGCTGCACGCGTTATCGATGGCGTGTGTCGGGATCTGAGTGCATCAGGCATGTCGGTTGAAATTGATGAGCCTGTGGAAATGGGTCTCTTAGTGCGGGTAAGGTTAGAATCACCGAATGCCAGCGTAGCACCGCTAGATGCCACCGCAAAGGTCATGCGTTGTAGCCAAGACAATGAGGCCTGCTACAACTTAGGCTTGGCTTTTGTTGAATTGAATTAAAGCGACTCATGTATCTGCCTGCCATCTTGGCATGAAAAGCAACGCCAGCGTAATGCTGGCGCTTTTATTAGTAAATTTTACAGATCAGTCCTTTCAGGTAATAGCCTTCCGGGAAAAAGCTGGCAACAGGATGATCACTGTCTTGTTGTAAGCGTTCGATAAACAGACAGTCGCGCCGTGCATCCAAAGCGGCATCCGCAACCACTTTTTGAAACAAGGCTTCTTCCATTAAACCGGAGCAAGAAAAGGTAAATAATAAACCGCCCGGCTTAACCAGTTGCATGGCGACACGATTAATATCTTTGTAACCTCGGCAAGCGCTATTTAGTTGCGACTTATTTTCCGCGAACTTTGGTGGGTCCAGAATAATGAGATCAAACTGCTTACCTTGCTCTTGATATTGACGCAGTAGTTTAAAGACATCCGCTTTGATATTCGTTAATCTACTCAGATCAAGTTTGTTGAGCTCAGCATTACGGGTTGCAGTTGTTAAGGCTAATTCAGACATATCGACGTTGGTGACATGGCGAGCTCCCCCGGTTAACGCTGCTACCGCAAAGGTGCCGGTGTAGCTGAAACAGTTCAAGACGTCCGCGTCCTGAGCAAAGCGCTTCACGGCTGCGCGGCTGGCGCGTTGATCAAGATAAAAACCGGTTTTGTGACCTTGAATGATATCCACCAGCAAAGACATGCCATGTTCTTTAATCAGTACTTCGCCTGTCTCTTTGGGTAAATGTAACCAGCCCGTAACGGGTTTTAATCCTTCTTTTTTGCGGACATCCACGTCGGAGCGCTCATAAATACCGTGTGCAGGGAAGACCTGTTGTAAAGCTTTCACAATCAGTGAGCGTTTGGCATCAGCACCGGCAGACAGCAGTTGTACCACGAGTACATCTTGATATTTATCAATGGTGACACCCGGTAAATCGTCAGACTCTGCGGCAATCACTCTGATGCCATTGGTGTCTTGCTCGTTAAATAGGCTCTGCCGTAATTGCCAAGCGCGGCTGATTTTATGCACGAAAAAGTCTAGATCGATATGTTCAGCTTCATTAAAGGTCCAAATTCTGGCACGAATTTGGGAGCTGGGTGAATAAGCCGCTCGAGCTAACCATTGGCCTTTACTACTTAATACTTCAACGGTATCGCCACGATTCGGGGTGTTGATGACTTTGTCTATGGCATTAGAAAACAGCCATGGATGACGACGGTTAAGCGCTTTTTCGCGGCCTTCTTGTAAAATAATGGCTGGCAAATTTGGGGTTTTATTCATGTTCTGAAATACGCTGTGCTAGACTAAAGCTTGCATTTTAGAGAAGAGCCAGCCAAAGCTAAAGTAAATTCGTGAGAAAGACATAAAGGAGTCTATGAATCATTCTATTCCTCAGCAAATGCAAGCCGTGGTCGTGGCAGCCCCAGGCAAGCAGAGTACGCTACATTTACAGCACTTACCGGTACCCGTTCCTACAGCAGGGCAGTTATTACTAAAAGTGGCCGCTTGCGGTATTAACCGTGCAGATCTGATGCAGCGTCAGGGGTTGTATCCACCCCCCGCAGGGGATAGCGACATTCTGGGGCTTGAAGCCGCGGGCACTGTTGTCGCTGTGGGCGATCGCAGCTTACAACATTATGTCGGACAGCGTGTTTTTGGCTTGGTTAACGGGGGAGGTTATGCAGAGTATGTATTACTCCCTGCTGTACAGGCAATACCGGTGCCTAGTAACTGGTCAATGCAGCAAGCAGCAGCAATAGCAGAAACCTTTTTAACCGCTTACCAACTGCTTTTTACTATCGGACAGGCCACCGCTGGCCAACGCGTATTAATTCACGCTGGGGCGAGTGGAGTAGGCACTGCCGCTATCCAATTAGCCAAAGCCAAAGGTCTAGACGTGGCCGTTACTGTAGGTTCGGCAGAAAAAGTGGCAGCCTGTCTCGCTTTGGGCGCGGACCTTGCAATTAATTATCGTGAGCAGCCTTTTGCAGAGACATTAACCCAGTGTTGGCCACAAGGGATAAATCTTATTCTTGACCCTGTCGCTGGACCTTATCTTATTGAGGACATTAAGTTGCTGGCCATGGATGGTGTTATCGTGATCTACGCCATGATGGGAGGACGTGTTATCCCCGAGCTTGATTTATCGTTGCTGTTTCGAAAGCGAGGTCAAGTGATCTGTTCGACATTGCGCAATAGAGACGCTGCTTATAAAGCTAAATTAACGGCTGATTTCCAAAACGACTTTGCTCATTCGCTAGAACAAGCCGAGATTACCCCAGTCATTGATCGGCAATTTGCTATGACGGATGCCGAGGCGGCGCATGCCTTACTTAGCGCTAATCAAACCATAGGTAAGCTAGTGTTGGATTTTTCGATTTAATTTTTTAAGGATATTCAAAAGCATGGCATTAAGTTTTGGTAAAGCCGCTTATGCAAAAGTAGTACAACGGCTTATTGAGCGTATTTATCACAATAGCGCGCTACAAGATTCTATTTATGAGCAGGCAGTAAGCTGGTTTGCTGGGCAAGAGCAAAGACAACAGCAGCTAGCTAATGCACAGCAGCAACTCTTTCTATTTGAAAATCGCCAGCAACAATCCAGTAAGGCGAATCAGGCTGCTATTACGCGTAATTTACGTTTGGCAGAAGCTCAACAAAAAACCTTAGAAGAAGAGATTGAAGAGAATAATTTTTTGCGTTTTCAGGCGCTACAACAATTATGCCGGGATATTTTATCTCTGTGCCAAGGTGATACTTTTACGGAAACAAACAGCTATTCAGCAAAAATGCTGGGGACTATTCAGCTGATTTGCCCGACAAGAGGTAAAAATATCCAAAAAGAAAATCAAAAAGCTCGGCATTTATATAAAGCCATATTAAGCATTCGTTATCTGGATCGTTTAGTGCTGGATGGTTTAATTGATAATCCTTTTATTATTGACCGTTTTCAGCAAAGCAAGCATCTTCAATATCACGATGATACTGAATACCATCCTTATCGTGATGATGTGCATGTACCCGTACTGATGGCTGCTATCTTGCAGGACATTGGTCGCAGTCATCCTAGTTGTTTGGCCATCTTAAAGGGGCCAGAGGGGACTTTTGATGAGTTTCGTGAATTAGATGCGCAGGAGCGTATTACTTATTTGCAGGCAAATTATAATGCGACCTTAAGTTATGTGCAGGAAGCACTCGGTACAGGCCGCTATATGGGGCGTGATAAAGAAGAACGTGATCGTTTTTTACAAACTGAAATTGAAAAACGGGAGCTGATTATTGCTTTAATTAAACAAGCTGCTCGCCCTACCAGTGAACTTGGTAACATACTAAAAATTCCGCAAATTTATACTTCGATGATTCTCTCAACCAAGTTGGTTTACAATTATGAAGATTTGCCGAAAGCGGCTTTGGCTTTAGAGAAAAGCGCTGAGCAAGGTAAGTTAGATCAACACGCTGTGGTGGCATTTTTACGTATTGTTGGCATGTTTCCACAAGGCTATGGTGTGCCTTATATACCGAAAGACTCAGATGGTCATGATATGGAGCGCTATGAGTACGCCATTGTCACAGGACTCTATCCACCTGAACTTAAAAAGCCCATCTGCCGTATTGTAACTTACAGTTTAACCTATCAAGCTTCAGCGCGAGGTTGCGTGATCAGTGCGGAGAATAACCTGTACTTTCCGCAGGCTAGGCGTAAGCTAGAATTTATTCCTGAAGAACGCTTATTAGAAATTATGCGCAAGCTGGTTTATAACTTTGAAGAGCGCATGAGCTCGCCTTTGTTACCGCGTTGCTGGCACCCAGACGAATACTTTATAAACCAGAAAAATCAAAATTTATGGAATAAAGCGGCAATGCTACAAAATTAATGAAGCACTTTGTTGCTTGATCATTGCCCTAGCCAAAAAGCAGTACTTGTGGCTAGGGCAAAGGAAGTGCTGATTTAAGTTTCTTTGGTAGTATGGCTTGACGTTTTCGCAGCTGTGTCGTTTTCGTGCTCAACATGCTCAACATGCTCAACATGCTCAACATGCTCAACATGCTCAACATGCTCAACATGCTCAACTGATTGGTCTGCGTTGCTTTGCACCGTATCCTTGGTCTCAGCTTGCGCTGTGGTGGAGGGATCCAGCTCACTACTAGGTTCATCACGCATTTGTTGTTGTACCAGCTCTTCATCTACCCTCGGATCGAGGGCGGCGCCTAAAGGCGAAGAAACTAAATCCCCTGAGGCGACTTGATAATCTGATGACTGTTGTTGCGCTAACAGTTTTTTAGCGATTTTTTGATTGTAATTAACTTGGGTAAGACGCAAAAACAGAATGAGACAACACACCGCCATATATAAATACAGCATAGTGTTACCCAATAACTGCATTAAAAAGGAGGCAAGTAAGGGGCCAAGCGTGGCACCAATACCAAAGGTGAGCAAGATCGTCGCCGACAACGCGACACGTTCGTTTTGTTCGATGTTCTGATTGGCCAGTGCGGTCGCCAATGGATAAAGCGTAAAAGTGAGAATACCAAAGCAAAAGGTGGCAAGTAATAAGATCCAACCTGTCAGCGGCAGCAAAGAAATCGTTAATACTAATAGCCCCAGTAGTGCACTATTAAAACGTAGCAAGCGACTGCGCGGGATCCGATCTGATAGCTTACCCATTGGCCATTGCGAGAGTAACCCCGCCAGAATGGTCACAGACATAAAGGTCGCGACCTCGGCATTGCTTAACCCTGTACCTGCTGCAAAAGCGGGAGCTAAACCATAAAACGACCCTGAGATACCGCCAGCAATTAGGATAGTCGTTAGTGATTGTGGTACTTTGCGCCAAAACGTCAGTATTTTAAGGGGCGCAGGGTGCAGTGGTTGTGGGTGAATACGCCTGGTTAGGGCAATTGGCACTATACATAAGGCATAACAGATCCCAACAAAGAGTAAGGGTTGTAATCCTAACTCAGGAAAAAAAGATAACAGGGTTTGGCCACCAATCATCCCGAGGTATGAGACAATCATATAACCGGCAAATACGGTACCTCGTTGATTACTCTCTGCTTGTTCATTTAGCCAACTCTCCAGCACCATGTATTGGCACATCATGCCAGTACCGACTATGAGTCTTAACACTAACCAGATTTCTAACTCATCTGTCAGGGCATGACCGAGTGCCGAGGCGGTTACAATCCCGGCACTGGCCACAAAGGTTCGAATATGCCCAACCCTAGCAATGAGGCGATGGCCCACTTTAGACCCTACGACGAGTCCAAAATAGTACGCAGACATCATGGCACCGATCCACAGTTGTGCAACACCGTCCCTAGCTAATGATAGGCCAAGGTAAGTCGTCAGTAAGCCCGCCCCAAGCACCATAATGAGCGTCGTGGAGAATAACGATGAAAAACTGCGAAACGGTGATGACATCCTGTAACCTCTTACCGATTAACCCTAACAGTATTTAGCCGCTATATGTTTCAAGATAGCTTACTTAATCACATTATTTCACCCGCATACCCGGAGTAGCGCCGTCGTCTGGACTTAACAGGAAAATGTCACTGCCTCCGGGACCTGCGGCCAGAACCATCCCTTCTGATAAGCCAAAGCGCATTTTACGCGGAGCTAAGTTCGCCACCATAACAGTTTGTCTGCCAATTAAACTCTCTGGGCTATAGGCGGCTTTAATGCCAGCAAAGACTTGTCTGGTTTCACCCGCCCCGATATCCAAGGTGAGTTGCACCAGTTTATCTGCACCTTCTACTGCGTTGGCGGCAATAATTTTTGCTATGCGTAAATCGACTTTCACAAAATCATCAATGCTAATTGTCTCGCTGATAGGATCGCGATCCATAGCAGCTTTGCCCGAGTCGCTATTGTCTTGATGAGTCGTTTTAGAGTTAGTGTCCACACTGTCGACAGTCGGTTGTAAGTTTTCTAGAGAGGCCGTGACCATCGCTTGTACTTTTAATGGATCAACGCGTTGCATCAAGGCTTTAAAAGGATTAATCGCATGATTTAGTAGGGGCGATTCAAAATTAGCCCAGAGCAGCTCTGTATTTAAAAATGCTTCGGTATCGGCCGCCATTTTGGGCAATACCGGTTTAAGATAGTGCATTAGCACGCGGAATAAGTTTAAGCCCATTGAGCAAACGTCATGCGCTTCCACCTGTTTTGCTTCATCCTTAACCAATACCCAAGGCGCTTTAGCATCAATATATTGATTGGCCTTATCTGCTAGCGCCATGATATCGCGAATGGCCTTGGCAAATTCACGTTGCTCATAGCTTTGCGCTATGCTGTCACCCGCTTTGATAAAGTCGGCAAAAAGCGCCGGTTCGGCTAAATTGGCAGACAGCTGACCAGCAAAGCGTTTACTAATAAAACCCGCACAACGACTGGCAATATTAACAACTTTACCGACTAGATCCGCGTTTACCTTTTGCGTGAAATCGTCTAAGTTGAGATCTAAATCCGTAATACCGTTAGTTAGCTTAGAGGCGAAATAATACCGCAAATATTCTGGATCTAAATGCTCTAGATAGGTACGGGCTTTGATAAAGGTACCCCGTGACTTCGACATTTTAGCGCCATTGACGGTGACAAAACCATGCGCAAAAATGGCGTTGGGTTTACGATAGCCAGCGCCGTGCAGCATCGCTGGCCAAAACAAACTGTGGAAATAAATAATGTCTTTACCGATGAAATGGTAAATTTCAGCCTCAGCGTCTTTGGCCCAAAAGCTGTCAAAGTCGATACCGGTTTTGTCGCATAAATTCTTAAAGCTGGCCAGATAGCCAATAGGCGCGTCTAACCACACATAAAAGAACTTGCCTGGCGCATCGGGTATCTCAAAACCAAAGTAAGGTGCATCGCGGCTGATGTCCCACATTTGCAAGCCATCTTTAAACCACTCTTGCAGTTTATTCGCCATTTCCTCTTGCAGTGCACCACTGCGGGTCCAATCTTGCAGCATTTCAGCAAAAGCAGGCAAATCGAAGAAATAGTGCTCGCTGTCTTTTAATACCGGCGTTGCGCCTGATACCACAGAGCGCGGATTCTTTACTTCTGTTGGGCTATAAGTCGCGCCACAAACATCACAACTATCACCGTTTTGATCTAAGGCGCCACATTTAGGACAGTCACCTTTTACAAAGCGATCCGGTAAAAACATCTCTTTTTGTGGATCGTACAACTGACTGATGGTCTTGCGTTTGATATGGCCAGCCGCATTTAAGCGGTTATAAATTTGCTCGGCGTAAAAACGGTTTTCAGCACTATGGGTTGAATAATAGTTATCAAATGCAATCGCAAAGTCAGCAAAATCAGCCATATGCTCGATTTTGGTCTGGGCAATCATCTGCTCTGGACTGATCCCTTGCTGTTGAGCTTTGAGCATAATGGGGGTGCCATGCGCATCATCGGCACAAACGTAGTAACATTCATGGCCACGGGCTTTTTGAAAACGCGACCAAATGTCCGTTTGGATATATTCCAGTAAATGACCGAGATGGATTGGGCCGTTAGCATAAGGTAGGGCGCTGGTGATCAGGATTTTCCGTATTGACATTGATAATAGCTCTTGCATAAATAACTGAAAATATGTGATGTAATGATACTATAGCCACCGTAAAATCGCATCCGGCAAAGTACATTTGCCAGATAAATTGCGTGTGTAGCTAAGATTTGGAGTACTAATGTTTAATTGGCTGAAAAAATCAGCAACCGCACAGGTGAAAAACGGTCAAGCTTCTACTGTCGACACGCCAGCAAAAGTTGCTGAGCAGGATCATGTTGCTCGACAAATTGACATGCTCCGGCTTCGAGAGCCTGCTTTTAAACAGATTCAAACGATTATCTTGGTTGCGTCTGGCAAAGGTGGGGTAGGTAAGTCTACGACTGCGGCAAATTTAGCCATGGCGCTCGCTACTTTAGGCGTGCGTACCGGTTTATTAGATGCCGATATTTACGGGCCCTCTGTGCCAACACTTTTTGCTTTGCAAGGGGAAAAAGTCACCTCACCTGATAATAAACTGATGCTGCCATTGACGCGCCATGGCGTGACCTTGCAATCCATTGGTTTCTTAGTGGACCCAGCCCAGGCTTCTGTCTGGCGCGGTCCGATGGCAAGTCAGGCACTTTTGCAATTACTCAATGAAACGCTTTGGCCAGAACTGGATATTTTATTAATTGATATGCCACCGGGTACCGGTGATATTCAATTGACCTTATCGCAAAAATTGCCAGTAACTGGCGCTGTGGTTGTGACGACACCGCAAGATCTGGCGTTAGCCGATGCCCAAAAAGCCATTGCCATGTTCAATCAGGTAAAAATTCCGTTGTTGGGATTGGTTGAAAATATGAGTTTCTATCTTTGCCCAAGTTGTGGCAACCATGATGATGTGTTTGGCTCTGCTGGAGGATTAACATTAGCACAGCGCCATAATGTGCACGTGCTGGGACAATTACCTTTGCAAGGCACTATTCGCTTCCAAGCCGATAATGGCGTAGCATTAGCGGCAGGCGATGTGCAGCTAAAAGATCTTTACGAAAATATTAGCCGGACGCTGTTACAGCGTTTAAGTGGCGAGCTACCGCAGCCTGTTGCGGTAGAGATTATAATAACGGATGACTAAAAATGAGATTATGTGACCGCGATATTGAACGCTATCTGGCGGAAGACAAAATACGGATTACCCCGCAACCTGACGCTGATATGATCAGTGGGGTCAGTGTCGATATCCGTTTAGGCAATAAATTTCGCGTTTTTCAGGCGCATGCCGCGCCTTTTATTGATTTAAGTGGCCCGCGAGCCGAGGTTGATGCCGCGCTAAACTCCGTAATGAGTGATGAAATTGTACTCGCCGAAGACGGCGTTTTTATCTTGCACCCGGCGGAATTAGCCTTGGGCGTGACGTTAGAGTCAGTCACTTTACCGGCAGACATTGTTGGCTGGTTAGATGGTCGCTCATCTTTAGCTCGGCTGGGCTTAATGGTGCATGTTACTGCGCATCGGATCGATCCGGGTTGGTCGGGCAATATTGTGCTGGAGTTTTATAATAGTGGTAAATTGCCCTTAGCCTTAAGGCCGCATATGAAAATTGGTGCATTAAACTTTGAGCTAATGACAGGGCCAGCCGATCGTCCTTACAACAAAAGAACGGATGCCAAATATAAAGAACAAACCGGCGCTGTAGCGAGTCGGATTGGCCAGGATGATAAAACCAGCTAGTTAACGACTCAAAATAAAAAGCCCACGCAAGACGTGGGCAGAAAAGCTTATAAAGCAAAAATGAAGCGTGATGATTATGCAATAAAGTTGCATAGCTTGGCAATGTTGCGCCAGCAAAATTGCGTGTTTTTTTGTTTAATTGTACATTTTGCTTATTTCAAAAACGGTAATTGACCTGCATTAAGGAGTTCTATGAAACTTTATGGCTCGCAAACGTCACCCTATGTCAGACGCCTTCGTCTATTACTCGCCAATCATTCTTATGAGTTTGTGAATATGCAGATATTTGCCGAGGCGGATCGACAGCAATTACTGGCATTAAATCCGACCTTAAAAATCCCTATGTTCGAACACGATGGTAAGGTTATTTTTGATTCTGGGGTCATCTACCGCTTTCTTGCTGCTCAGCTACAATTAGCGCCACTAAGCTGGTATCAAGAAAATCAGCTCACCGTGATTAATGCGGTGAACGATTCGTTAGTTTCTTTGTTTCTCTGTCAGCGCAGTGGGCTGGATACTAACGAAGATCGCTTATTCTTTAACGCTCAAAAAGAGCGCATTGTCGCTTCACTCTTTGTGCTAGAACAGCAAGCCGCGAATCAGGAATTCAGTGACTGGAATTATATTGCGATGTCGCTTTATTGTTTATTAGATTGGATCTTGTTCCGAGAGCTGTTGGAATTAGAGGAGTATCCTGCCTTGTTGGCCTTTGTGAAAAATAATCAACAACAAAACGCGCTAGCTGAGAGTGATCCTCGGTTAAGCTAACCCGTGATACCAATACCATCACCTGTTCAGTGTTTTTCTGAGGTGATGGTATAAACTGATTTTATTAAAAGTAACAATAGATTACTTGAGTTTGACCGGTTCAATTAACACACTTTGCTCAGTGTCGGATAGCCATATTTGTCCTTCGCTGATATTACATTGCAAACTCATATTACGGTTTACCATGGTAGCCATGGCGTTAACTGCTTCTTCAGGAATGTCTAGGATACTGAGATTTTGATAACGGGCGAGGGCAGCACTATGTTGTTTCCACCAAATGGGCACAACCCGTCCGCCATAGCAAAATAACTGTACTTGCTGTGCTCTGTTACAGGCTTTGCGTAGCCACTTTTCATCGGCTTGACCAAATTCTACCCATAATGCAATGGTACCCTCTAGCGTCAGCTCCCAAAGTTCAGCTTGTTCTTCTTCGCTACTTAAGCCTTTAGTAAAGTGTAAGTTTTCACTGGCATTTAGCGCAAAAGCCAGCAAGCGTACCATCATGCGAGCATTATTTTCTGAAGGATGTTGCGCTAAGGTCAAGCTGTGATCAGCATAATAATGCCGATCCATGTCGGCAATTTGTAATTGAACTTTAAACACTGTGGCTTTAAGTGCCATAATTTGTTCCGATAAATACAAAAAGGCATTATAGCATAATGCCTTTTTGCCCTTAAATGACCCCGTTAGCTAAAGCGTGGTCGCATAGTGATAAAGTGCTTTCAAAATGGCCAATTTCCGCTCATCGTCACTGTGTTTATGCGCCAAATTTTCCAAGGCTAGGCTAAACTGCTCAAAAGTTAAATTGGGGTTATCCACACCCTGCATTAACTTATCGGTGCGATAACGTTGCCATTTTTGTAATTCATTGTCCGTCAGTGTCAAAGGATAATTCCTTGCGCGGTATAAAAACAGCAGACGATTTAAGCGCTCATCGCTAAACACCGGAGGCTCGGCCGCCAGCAGAAGAGGGTCTTGTTGATGCAGGAGTTGCATTTTTTGCTTATCTGCTTCATTAATAAACCCTGCGTAGAGTTGATAATCAGGGTTCGTCTCTGCCGCAAATGCCTCTTGCTGCTCATACAGTGCCAGTACTTTTTGTTGTACTTCGCGGTGTTGTTTAAACCATTCTAAATGACGCAGACAGGTGGAACGATCAATACCTAATTCTGTAGCACGTTCTACGGTCAAGGTTTTAGCATTAGCGAGTACCGGGCATTTATTCAGATGCAGTAGCTTTAAGCCAAGGCGTTGTTCCCCCTCAGCTAAATCGGCGGTTTTTTGGAACAGTTTTCTCTGTAAGGTCTCAAGATCATCGTCCAGTAATGGCGTTGGATCATGCTGTAAGTTATAACAAATTACCGCATTTTTATTCGTTGGATGAAAAGCCAAGGGCACTATCCAACTGACACAGCCTTGTATTGCAGGAAATTTGGACGAGACATGGACCAACGGGGTTAAACCTGCCACATCAATCAGCTCACTGACTTTTTGTTTTTTTCTCAGTTCGAATAAGTAAGCAAATAACTTGGGCTGTTGCGTTTTGACAAGCTTTGCCATGCTAATCGTTGCGTAGACATCAGCCAGTGCATCGTGAGCGTTTGCGTGGGCTAAACCATTTATCTTGGTTAAGTCTTCTAATCTGAAGCTTGGACTGCCGTCTTCTTTTAGCGGCCAATTGATACCTGCTGGCCTTAAGGCATAACAGGCGCGAATCACATCAATTAAGTCCCAGCGGCTATTACCATGCTGCCATTCACGGCCGTAGGGCTCATAAAAATTTCGGTATAAGCTGTAACGCGTTACCTCGTCATCAAAGCGCAAACTGTTATAACCGAGTACACAGGTATTAGGTTGGCTAAACGCGGCCAAAATATTCTGCATAAACTCGGTTTCAGGTAAGCCTTTCTTATTACATAGCTGAGGGGTTAAACCGGTGATTAAGGCTGCTGCTGGGTGTGGCAGATAATCATTGGCTAATTGGCAATACCACATATCGGGCTCGCTAATAATATTCAGCTCTAAATCGGTTCTAATGCCGGCAAATTGGGCTGGACGATCGCGTTTGGGATCTGCTCCCCAAGTTTCAAAATCATAAAAATACAAAGACGGTAAAGTATCCATATCTAACCTTGTATATAAATAGAGCTTACTAATAGCGAGCTGGCACGTGTGCTGAGTTATGACGTTTAAGTAGATAATAGTATCGTAATTACTCCGATGCGCACAGGTTGAATTAAACAGACCTGCTGTTATAACAGGTGTACCTATAATATTTCTGCTATGATATTGAATTAGATATAAATGTAAGAGTGCTATGAGATGTCGCTATTAAGGCGTTATAGCAAATGTGTGGACGCTGTGACGAAAAATTGCGTTCCATGGCCATAGCATTAATATGTAGTAATAGGCTTGCAGCCAAAGACTGCGTAAAGGTTGAAAAAATGAGAAAAAACTTGCCGGTCACGAATCAACGTAGAACCTTTAAACCAGAACAGAGACTTATTTCGGTAACCGACACTAAAGGTATTATTACAGATTGTAATGACGCCTTTGTTGCAATTAGTGGTTATAGTAAAACGGAGCTAATAGGGCAACCGCATAATATTGTGCGTCATCCGGATATGCCGCCTGCTGCCTATGCCAATATGTGGTCTTATCTTAAACAAGGTAAGTCTTGGATGGGCTTGGTGAAGAATCGCTGTAAAAATGGTGATTATTATTGGGTAGATGCCTACGTGATGCCGATTAGCGAAAAAGGCCAAATTGTTGGTTACGAATCGGTTCGTACTTGTCCTAAAGAGCAGGATGTCGCCCGTGCTGAAAAGCTATACCAAAAAATTAATGCTGGTGGACAAACAAGGTCACTGCCGGACGCCGCCGTACTTATTAGTCTCGTCACTGTGGTGCTGTTTTTGGCGGCCTGGTTTGGGATGAGTTTGGCCGTGGCGCAATGGGTTGCTATAACAGGTTTAATCAGCTTAGTGCTGTTTTTCCAACTGCGTCGGCAAAAGCTGTTTAGTGAATTAGATATTCTACTGCCTGGTGCGTTTAAAGATATGCTCGCTGTGCAAAGTTATACGGATGACCATTCTGTTTCTGGCGCATTAAAAGTCAGTATTTTAAGTGAGCGGGCACACTTGTCGACAATGCTAACGCGGATTGAACATGCGGCGCAGACTGTCGCGGATTACTCTGAACGTGGTTTAGCGCTGATGAAGGGGGCAACCACGGAAATCGATCGCCAACAAGCTGAAACAATGCAAGTCGCCACCGCCATGAATCAAATGAGTACAACCATTGCAGAAGTGGCCCACCATGTCAGCGATACTGCGACTCAAGCCGATAAAGCCAATCATTTGGCAACAAAAGGCAATCAAATCGCTGAAGTGACCAGAAACTCAATTGAAAAATTACGGGATACGGTGGCGAGTATTGGTCGTTCGGTGACGGATGTGTCTGAACAAACCGGTAAGATCGCCAATGCGGCAGAATTGATTGAACAGATTGCAGATCAAACCAACTTACTGGCGTTAAACGCGGCTATCGAAGCGGCTCGCGCTGGCGAACAAGGTCGGGGCTTTGCTGTGGTGGCAGAAGAGGTGCGTAATTTAGCGCAGCGGACACAACAGTCAACCAAAGACATTTATGGCATTGTGGCAGAACTGACGGCCAGAGCGGGTAACGCGGTACTGGTGGCTGAGCAAGGGGCTAGTGATGCTGATGCCGGCTTGCATAAGGTGTTGGAAAGTGGCGAAATGCTAAGTGGGATCAAGGCTTCAGTAAATGATATTGCGAATATGTCAACGCAAATGGCTGCGGCTGTGGAAGAACAGGCTCATGTAGCAGATGATATTAATCGGCAAGTGGTCAGTATTTCTGAATTAGCTGGGCAGAGCACCGAAGCGGCTAATCAAGCTGCTGAGGCTCTGGCACAGCTAAAAGCGGTATCAGATGATCTGGCTGATTTAGTGCATCGTTTCAAGCGTTAATAATGAATAATAATTGCCTCTTACGTCAATGAGAGGCATGCTAACCTCACATAGGGTAGGTAATTATAGCGACACATCCTGCACGTGATGTCTTGCTTGGCGCTAAAGTCTGAAACGGTTTGATAAGGTAGAGTTGATGTTGAGTTCACTGCGCAGCCAGTTAACCTTTTTGTTAGTCGCATTGCTTTTATTATTAGCACTGGTAACGGGTTACGCTACACTCAATACCATGCGGCAGGACAGTGAACAACAAGCTCGACAAATTCTCAAAGTTGCCACCAATGTCTTCCGACAAACCTTACAGGTACGCAGTGATCAGTTAACCAGCAGTGTGCGATTATTAGCTGCTGACTTTGGTTTTCGTCAAGCTGTTGCTACGGCAGAACAAGCCACCATTCAAAGTGTGTTGGACAATCATGGTGCCAGAATTAATGCTGATCTTGCGCTGTTGTTCTCATTAGATGGACGCCTGCTTGCCTCGACTTTACCTTTAGCTGATGACACGACGTTGCAGCAACGTTTCCAACAGGCTCAAGCAAGCCAAGGCGCTTTTGCCGATATTGTCAGTATAGAAAATGACGCCTATCAAATTGTATTGGTTCCTGTACGCGCGCCGCAAGTTATTGCCTGGGTTGGAATGGGTTTTGCTGTTGATGCGCAGCTAGCGTTACAAATTCAAGCTATTACTGGGCTGGATGTTAGTTTTAGTCAGAAAAGTTATGCTCAGGACATTATTATTAGCTCGACGCTCAGTGAAGATTTACAGCAAGCGGTAACACAACAGTTAGTACAATCAGTATTAAGCGATGAAAAAATTGTTGCGGATTTACCGCTAAACTATATTGCACAGACCTTTTCTTTGGATCAACAACAGCAATTATGGGCTTTTTTGCATCTGCCTAATGAGCGTTGGTTGGCTAATTATCAACGCTTGCGTAGTCAATTATTTCAAATATTTAGTCTTGGCCTTGCATTGGCCTTAGTGATTGCCTTTTTTTACACACGTAGTGTTACTCGACCTCTAGATAAATTGGTTAAGTTTGCCACGGCTATTGGTCAAGGGGCGAATATCGCGCCACCTTCGGTAAAGCTGGCAGAGATTGGGCTGCTCGCTAATACCTTATCGGTGATGCGTAATGCCATCTTCCAGCGTGAGATCGAGCTAAAACAGCAGGCGCAACGTGATCCCTTGACGGGGCTTGGTAACCGCTTAGCGGTAGACAAACATTTACCGCAGATTTTAAATGAAGCCTCAGGCCAATTACTGCAACTTAATATCGCCAAATTTAAGCATGTTAATGCCAGTTTTGGTTTTAGTAATGGCGATATGCTGTTACAACAGCTAGCAACACGTTTGCAGAATAATACCCAGCTACGTTTCGCCGCTCGGCTGGGCGCAGATGAGTTTTTGTTAGTGCTTGCCTCTGGTTTAACCGAGCATGATGTGGCTTTGTTATTAGCAGAATTGAGCCGACCTTTTGACTTGTCTGGCTCAATTATTAGTTTGTCACTCGTTTGTGGTGGTTATCGTTATCTGCAAGCTGAAGAGGACGTCAATACGGTTTTAAGGCGTTTGGGTATTGCTTTGAACTCAGCAAAACAACAAGGTATTGCGCTGGCACTTTATCAAAGCGGTCAGGATGAGAGCCATCAACGTGAACTGACGATCATTCGTGATTTACCCTATGCTCTTACCAGTGGGCAGCTGTTTATTGTTTACCAGCCTAAAGTTGATATTGTGGCACAGCGCGCCATCAGTGCAGAAGCCTTAATTCGCTGGCAGCATCCCGAGTTAGGCTTTATTTCCCCGGTTGAGTTTATTTTATTAGCTGAGCGATCTGGCAATATCAGTTTAATTTCGCACTGGATGTTACAGAACGTGATTGCGCAATTAGAAAGTTGGCTGCCGCGTCATCCGGATCTGTGCATTGCCGTAAATTTATCGGCGGATGATCTGCTTGATGAACAATTACCCGCAAAAATTTTGGCTTGGTTAGCTGCTAAACAAGTTCCCGTTTCGGCACTAAGCTTGGAAGTAACCGAAAGTGCCGTGATGCAAGATACTACTAAAGCTATCAGTAATTTGCAGCAGTTAAAGGATACCGGCATCCAACTGGCCATTGATGATTTTGGTACCGGACAATCTTCGCTAGCCTATTTAAAAAGTTTACCTGTACATGAGGTTAAAATCGATCGTGCCTTTATTAAAGATATTGAACATAATTTACAAGATGAGTTGATTGTCCAAGCTACCACTAAACTGGCACGGGGTCTTGGCTTAAAAGTGACTGCAGAAGGCTTAGAAAATCAAGCCGGTTTAAGTCGCGTCTTAGCTGCGGGTTGCCAACAGGTTCAGGGCTACTATTTTTCTAAACCGCTTACCACAGAGGCGTTTAGTCACTGGCTTACGGCGTTTCTAACAGAAAAAACACATTATTTCACTGCTGTAATGGATCCTGCCAACCGCGAAGATGTTGTTCAATAAACTGTTGTAGTTTAAGTGCGGCTTGCGGTAAGCGTTTATTGCTATGCTGTACGAGATACCAGTGACTTCTTAACGGGAAGCCCGCTACATCAAGCACTGCAAGCTGTTGTCGCAGATAGGGTGATAAGGTATGTGCTGATAGTACTGCAAGGCCTAATCCCGCAACGACACTAAGTCGAATAGCTTCATTGGTTTCCATTTGCATGCTATGTCGCAGTTCTATTGCTTGGCTACTTAGCCAGGCATCAAACGTCATCCGGGTCGCAGAGCCCGGTTCACGCAGCAAAAAGCGCTCCTTTCCCAATTGATTAAAATTCAAGGCGACAGCTTTAGCTGCCCAATGATCTTTTGGCGCGACAATATAGAGCGGATTCGCTACAACAGAATGGGCGTGGACTTTATCACCACGCGGCGGGTGGCTAAATAAATAGAGATGATCTTGTTGCTGCTCGAAGCGTTCTAAAATTCGCGCCCGGTTACCAATGTGCAGTGTCACCTGCACGGCAGGGTAAGCTTGATCAAAGGCGGCTAAGATCTGTGGTAGCAAATATTGCGCTGTATTGACCACCGCCAAAGAAATACTGCCACTGCTACCCGATCGTTGCTGACTTAATTGCTGAGTGAATTCGGATATCCGTTCATCAATATCCTGTACCGTTTGGTACAGTAGTTCACCTACGGCGGTGAGTTGTAATTTTTGTTGCTGGTAATCAAACAGCGGTTCACCAATGATCTCACTCAGCTTTTTTAATTGCAAAGATACCGTGGGTTGCGTCAAATGCAAGATGCGTGCAGCGGCAGTCACACTGCCACTTTGTACTACTTGACGGAAAACTTGTAACAAACGAAAACTTAGGTGGCGTTGTTCCATTTATAATTATCTATATCTATTGGCAATATTATTAATTAGCACAAAGGCGACTAAGCAGGCAAGATCCTTGGCAAATTAAAGGAGCTGATAATGCCTGATGTTGTAATAATGTTTTTTGCTTTGGGGCTAATTGCTGGCTTAGTAAAGTCAGACTTGAAAGTACCAGTGCCAATATATGAAACCCTATCAATCTTACTGATGTTAACCATTGGTCTCAAAGGCGGCATGGCGTTGCATGGCGTACCGTTATTGCCTTTATTGCCAGAATTAGGCTCCATCGTACTGGCTGGTGCTTTACTGCCTTTGCTGCTTTACCCATTGTTGAGACAGTTTGTTAAATTAGATAGTGCCAATGCTGCCAGTATCGCCGCACATTATGGCTCAGTGAGTGCAGGGACCTTTGCCGTAGTGCTGGCCGTCGCAGCCAGCCATAACTTATTAATGTCGCCACAAACCACCTTGTATTTAGTCTTATTAGAATTACCGGCGATAGTGGTGATGTTATGGCTTTATCGCTATTTAAATGGCAGTAAAGCGAGCGGTCTTGCCATTTTACATGAAGCCTTGACCAGTCGCGGGGTGTTATTGTTAGTCGGTGGCATGCTGATTGGGGCTTTATATGGTTCAGAGGGACTGTCGCAGATTTCGCCGATCTTATTTGGCGGCTTTAAGACCTTACTGGCCTTGTTTTTATTAGAAATGGGCTTGTGTACTGCCAGAGTGTGCCAACCTTTACCTTGGCGATACTGGCGCTTAATGCTGTTTGCGTTTTGTATGCCGCCGTTGCTCGCCTTATTGGGGATTGGTTTAGCGGCAATCTTAGGTTTACCACAAGGTAGCACTTTAATTCTTGCCACATTAATGGCCAGCGCCTCCTATATTGCGGCGCCTGCTGCCATTCGCGCCGCGATCCCTCAGGCAGATATCGGTTTAGCGTTACTCGCGGCACTGGGCATTAGTTTTCCTTTTAATATCTTAATTGGCATCCCGCTCTACCTCAGTTGGATCACCAGTTAAGTGGCGGCTTAAGTACCACAGAATGTTTGGCAAACACGTTCTTGTGGTACTGCCGGTTGTTGGAAAGGCGCATTTTCTGTGGTCGCGGTATAAGGGCTTTGCCAGAGACGATGCAGTTGATTAAAGAGCGTTAAATCACCTGTGGTCGTGACATTATCAATCACGCGCTGAATCAGATGATTACGCGGAATTAACACTGGATTCGTTTTATTCATTAAAGCCAGTGGATCTTGGCCTAGACGCTTTTCTGCTTTGAGCCGATCTTGCCAACGTGATTTCCAGGTTTCCCAGCTTTCCGGGGCAACTTGCTGCGATAAATAGCCCTGTTGCGGCGAGCTTAAATCACGAAAGGATAGAGTAAAATCACTGTTGCTCTCAGCTAGCAGTGTCAGAAAATCCTCGATCAAGAGTTTATCTGTGGACTCTGCAGCGCTGATCCCCAGCTTAGCGGCAAAATACGATAGCCAATAGTGTTGATAAATTTCCGGGAATCGATTCAAGCTATCCACCGCTAAGGCAATGGCCTGCTCTTGAGAGGTATTAATCAACGTCAGCAGTGCTTCAGCTAATCGTGCTAAGTTCCACTGTGCAACGGCGGGTTGATTCTTATATGCATAGCGACCTTGTTGATCGATATAGCTAAAAACCTGCGCGGGGTTGTAGCTTTCCATAAAAGCGCAAGGACCATAATCAATAGTTTCACCACTAAGCGTCATATTATCGGTATTCATCACACCATGGATAAAGCCAAGACTCATCCACTGTGCAACTAAGGCGGCTTGTCGGTCGATCACCTTTTGCAGTAGGGCTAAATAGGGGTTTTCTGCAGTTTGGCAGCTGGGGTAATGACGACTGATCACATAGTCTGCGAGCTTTTTAATTACGCTAGGGTCTTGTCGGTTTGCCGCATATTGCATCGTACCTATTCGAAGATGGCTGCTGGCTACCCGAGTAAGAATGGCGCCTGGCAGAGCTTCGTCTCGATGTACCCATTCACCGCTAGAGACAGCTGCTAAGGCTCGCGTCGTCGGAACACCCAGCGCATGCATGGCTTCACTGACCAGATATTCCCGAAGCACCGGCCCTATTGGAGAGCGGCCATCGCCACCCCGAGAGAAAGGGGTACGGCCAGCGCCTTTTAACTGCACATCCTGCAACTGGCCTGCTTGATTTCGCAGCTCTGCTAGCAAAATCGCTCTACCATCGCCCAAGCGGGGCACATAGTTAGCAAATTGATGACCAGCATACGCCTGTGCCAGAGGGGCAGCCCAATCAGGTAATTGATTACCGCTAAACAAACCCAAACCTGCTTCTGTTCCCCAAAAGGTTTCAGGTAAGCCAAGCTCGGCAGCCAGAGCCTGATTAAACGCTAGATATTGCGGCGCTTTCACCGGGGTAGGTTGGCAATCTGCATAGCAGTCACTTGGTAATTGCCGATAGCTTTGTTCGTTGATTAGCGGCTGCATGCCAAACTCACTGTTATCAAAAATGGTTGACTAGTTTACTAGGGTATTCGGTTACTGACAATCAATGCGATTAATCCGCTTACTGCGACCAAAGTACAGTCTTTTTTACTTAGGCAGTTAAGTATGCTGGTCTAGAATAAATAACGTACAAAAAAGCTGGGCTTTTCATGCAGTGGGCTCAATAAATTAAACCTTAACACGAGGTAGACACCATGATTTATGCACAACCCGGTCAGCCAGATGCGCTCGTTTCTGTAAAAGCGCAATATGCCAACTTTATCAACGGTCAATGGCTGGCGCCGGTAAAAGGGCAGTATTTTGAGAATATTTCTCCGGTAACAGGCAATGTTTTTTGTAAAATTCCGCGTTCAACAGCCGAGGATATTGAGTTAGCCTTGGATGCCGCCCATGCAGCTAAAGATGCATGGGGTAAAATGTCCGTAACGCAGCGCTCAAATATTTTACTGAAAGTGGCCGACAGATTAGAGCAGAACTTAGAAATGATGGCCATTGCAGAAACGTGGGATAACGGTAAAGCCGTGCGGGAAACACTCAATGCTGATGTGCCCTTAGCGGTCGATCATTTCCGCTACTTTGCCGCGGCCATTCGCGCTCAAGAAGGTTCTATCGGTGAAATTGATCAAAATACCGTTGCTTATCATTTTCATGAGCCACTGGGTGTGGTAGGGCAAATTATTCCATGGAATTTTCCACTGTTGATGGCCGCTTGGAAACTGGCGCCGGCTTTGGCAAGTGGCAATTGTGTTGTGCTAAAACCCGCTGAACAAACGCCCTGGTCTATTTTAAAATTTGTCGAGTTAATTGCTGATCTCCTGCCAGCCGGTGTACTCAATGTGGTCAATGGCTTTGGTCGTGAAGCGGGCGAGGCGTTGGCGACCAGTAAAAGGATCGCTAAAATTGCTTTTACCGGTTCGACCCCAACAGGTTCGCATATCTTAAAGTGCGCAGCGGAGAACATCATTCCCTCAACCGTAGAGTTGGGTGGAAAATCGCCCAATATCTATTTCCCTGATGTATTTAAACATGAAGATGCTTACTTGGATAAGTGTATCGAAGGCGTGGTTTTGGCTTTTTTCAATCAAGGTGAAGTGTGCACTTGTCCATCGCGTTTGCTGGTGCATGAAAGCATTTATGAACGTTTTATCGAAAAAGTGATTGCACGTACCAAGTTGATTAAAAGAGGTAATCCTTTAGATACGGATACCATGGTTGGTGCGCAGGCTTCGGCACAGCAATTTGATAAAATTATGCACTATTTTACGATTGGTCGGGCAGAAGGCGCGGAGATTTTATTAGGGGGAGACAAAGAGCAGCTCAATGATGATTTATCTGCAGGCTATTATATCCAGCCGACGTTAATTAAAGGGCATAATAAAATGCGGGTCTTTCAGGAAGAGATCTTTGGCCCTGTCGTGTCGGTGACAACCTTTAAAGATGAGGCAGAAGCCTTGGCAATTGCAAATGATTCAGAATTTGGCTTAGGCGCAGGGCTTTGGACGCGCGATATGAATTTGGCTTATCGGATGGGCCGAGGCTTAGAAGCAGGTAGGGTCTGGACCAATTGTTATCATCACTATCCCGCACATGCTGCCTTTGGCGGGTATAAAAAATCTGGAGTGGGTCGGGAGAATCATAAGATGATGTTAAATCATTACCAGCAGACGAAAAACATGCTGGTAAGCTACGATATCAATCCGATGGGGTTCTTCTAAACGCGATCTGAATCGCGCTATCTGACCAAAAACCGCCAGCGCCCGCTGGCGGAATTGTTGCGGCTTGCATAAGCTCCCCCTACAATGGCACCACCTATGTGATTTCAGCTGAAGTTGGGGCTATCTTGATGAATAAAAATGTTTTAACAAATGGGGTGGCATTATTGCTGGTGTTGGTGGGATGGGGTATTGAGCAACCTATTCTACTCAGTGTGGGGTTATTTGCGCTGGCTGGCGCGATCACCAATACCCTTGCTATTCATATGCTATTTGAAAAAGTGCCTTTTTTGTATGGCTCGGGTGTCATTCCTGAACGCTTTAGCGAGTTTAAAGCGGGGATCCAGCAATTGGTGATGACACAGTTTTTTAATGCACAAAATATCGAACGCTTTGTCGCCGACAATAGTAGCCAACAGCAGTTTGACTTTACGCCTGTGATTGAAGAAACCGACTTATCACCTGCGTTTACCGGTTTACTGAAAGTAGTGGAGCAGTCTTCTTTTGGTGGCATGTTAGCCATGTTTGGCGGCTCCGCAGTTTTACTGCCTTTGCAAGAACCTTTTATTGCCAAGCTAAAACTAGCCTTGGCAGACATTACGCAGACCGCAGAATTTCAGCAGCGTTTGCAGACTCAATTAGTCAAAGGAGCCCAGTCGCACAACTTAAGTGGGCAAATTGAACATATCGTGCAACAACGTTTGGATGAACTCACTCCCGAGTTAGTGAAAGAGATTATTCAAACCATGATCCGAGCGCATTTAGGCTGGTTGGTGATTTGGGGCGGTGTGTTTGGTGGCTTACTAGGGCTTATCGCGGCCTTGTTGCCGCTGTAATCGATAAGTGTGGTGTTATTGCTGAACTCGCGCTAAGACGCTAAGGTATGGCAATAACGCATATAAAATAAGGTAATTATTATGAAGTTATCAGTTGTGGCCAGTGTGATATTAACAGCAAGCTTGGTGTTGCCAGTAACGGCCAGTTCCTTGCCTACCTTAAAAGGTAATGAGCAGCTCTGGCTGCTTACGGCGAGCCAGCAATTACTCAAAATCAACCCAAGCCAGCCGGATAATATATTAGCGCAAACCCCCTTAACGGGGTTAGCCGAAGGTGAGCGTCTAACTGGTATCGATTATCGAGTGGCGTATGGCGTTTTATTTGCGTTATCAAATAAAGGTCAACTCTACACCATAGATACTGAAACGGGGCAGCTTACTGCTGTTGGCACTGGCTTAGCCAGTGGTACCTTGCAAGATGCGCAATACGGTTTTGATTTTAATCCTGCGGCAGATCGGATTAGGGTTGTGAATGCTGCAGGGCAAAATCTGCGATTACATCCTGAAACTGGTGCACTAGCTTTTACTGATCCAGATCTGCAATATGCTGCAACGGACAGTCAAGCGGGTGCTAAGCCCACTATTGTTGCTGCGGCTTATACTTACAATCAACAAGATATAAAATTGACCACGAATTACGCCATCGATCAAGCGCTGGGTACCTTGGTGACACAAGGCTCGGTGGAAGGTATTGAGCCTGTTATTACGCCCAATACAGGCCAGCTCTTTACGGTGGGGTCTTTGGGTATTGCCAATTTGCAGCAAGTATCTTTTGATATTTCGGATATCACTAATCTGGCATTACTTGCGGTGACAACCTCGGACGAGGCGGCTTCAACGCTGTACCAACTAGATTTAACCTCAGGGACTACGCATCGGCTTGGGGTGTTAGCGCAGGGTGAGCCACTGGTCGGGATAGCGATTGAGCCTTAATTCCCTGTATGAGATTGTTCTTGCAATAGCAAAAAAGCCCCAACAGGGGCTTTTAAACAGGCTTAGTGCTCGCTGCGATGGCTAAATACTACTTTACATCAAAGCGATCCGCATTCATCACTTTAACAAAGGCTTTAACAAAGTCTTTTACAAATTTTTCTTTGTTATCGTCTTGTGCATACACTTCAGCATAAGAGCGCAATACCGAGTTTGAACCAAACACTAAGTCAACTCGGGTAGCGGTCCATTTTACGTTGCCCGTGCTACGCTCTACCAACTGATAGGAATTACGGCCAGTGGGTTTCCAGCTGAAAGCCATATCGGTCAGGTTAACAAAGAAATCATTGCTTAATACACCAACTTGATCGGTAAAGACGCCATGGCTGCTACCGCCAAAGTTTGTCCCTAGTACCCGCATACCGCCCACTAATACCGTCATCTCTGGTGCGGTTAAGCCCAATAATTGGCTTTTATCCAGCATCAGTTCTTCTGGTTGCACCACATAATCCTTTTTCAGGAAATTGCGGTAGGCATCATGGATCGGTTCCAATACGTCAAAAGACTCAACATCTGTTTGTTCCTGTTTGGCATCACCACGGCCAGGCGTAAAGGGTACGCTAATCGATACACCAGCGGCTTTGGCTGCTTGCTCAATAGCAGCAGCGCCACCCAGTACAATTAAATCGGCGATACTAACTGGTTTTGTAAAGCCAGTTTGAATGGCTGTTAGTACAGCAAGGACTTTTTGTAAGCGGGCTGGCTCATTACCTTCCCAGTCTTTTTGTGGTGCTAGGCGAATGCGAGCACCATTGGCACCGCCGCGATAATCCGAACCACGGAAAGTGCGGGCGCTATCCCAAGCGGTGGCGACCAGTTCGCCTACACTTAACCCACTTTGCAGTATTTGCGCTTTTAGCTCGCTAATATCGCTTTCGGTTAGTGCTGCGTTACCTGCTGGCACGGGATCTTGCCAAATAAGCTCTTCAGCCGGCACATCTGGCCCTAAATAGCGGCTTTTCGGGCCTAAATCACGATGGGTTAGCTTAAACCAAGCGCGGGCAAAGACCTCTTCAAAATACGCTTGGTCACGATAAAAGCGTTCTGAGATTTTACGATATTCTGGGTCCATTTTCATTGCCATGTCTGCATCCGTCATCATAGGCATACAGCGGATAGATTCATCTTCTACATCTACCGGCTTGTTTTCATCTTTAATGTTTACTGGCTGCCATTGCCAAGCACCGGCTGGGCTCTTGGTTAGCTCCCACTCGTGTTCTAACAGCATTTTAAAATAGCCATTGTCCCACTTGGTCGGCTCACTGGTCCAAGCCCCTTCAATACCGCTGGTCACCGTATCGCGGCCAATACCGCGGGTTTTGTGGTTATTCCAGCCTAGGCCTTGTTCTTCAATATCTGCCGCTTCTGGCTCAGGTCCTAAATTTTGTGCTTTGCCATTACCATGGGCTTTACCTACGGTATGACCGCCCGCGGTTAGTGCTACGGTTTCTTCATCGTTCATGGCCATTCGGGCAAAGGTGACACGCACATCATGCGCAGTTTTAAGTGGATCTGGCTTGCCATCAACTCCTTCAGGGTTAACATAAATCAGACCCATCATCACCGCAGCTAAAGGATTTTCTAAATCGCGCTCGCCAGAGTAACGAGTACCTTCGCTGCCTGAGGGGGCTAACCAGGCTTTTTCAGAGCCCCAGTAAGTGTCTTTCTCTGGATGCCAAATATCCTCGCGGCCACCGGCAAAACCAAAGGTTTTAAAGCCCATAGATTCGTAAGCCATATTACCGGCTAAGATCATTAAATCGGCCCAAGACAGTTTATTGCCATATTTCTTTTTAATTGGCCAAAGCAGGCGGCGGGCTTTGTCTAGGTTGCCGTTATCTGGCCAGCTGTTTAGCGGCGCAAAACGTTGGTTACCCGTGCCAGCACCGCCACGTCCATCAGCGATACGGTAGCTACCGGCACTGTGCCACGCCATACGGATAAATAAACCACCGTAGTGGCCCCAGTCGGCAGGCCACCAGTCTTGGCTTTCTGTCATCAGGTGTTTTAAATCGGCTTTTACAGCAGCCAGATCAAGAGATTTGAAGGCTTCGGCATAGTTAAAGTCTTCGCCAAGTGGGTTAGTTTTACTGTCATGTTGATGCAGGATGTCCAAATTCAGGGCATTCGGCCACCAGCTCATTACGCTGTTGCTAGTTGCCGAATTGGCACCGTGCATTACCGGGCATTTACCTGCTGAGTTATTGTTGTTGTCCATCTGTCACTCCTGTTGGGTCGTTGCAAACATATTTTTACGTTAAGGCCGTAAAATGATGTTTAAGACTATAGACCCTAAATGACAGTTTATACAGTGATTAAAATTGACTATCTTAATAGCTTTTATTAATTAAAGATGCCAACTGAAGGGGTTAGTCGTTGTGCCAACGCACGCCATGGCGTTGAAAAATATCGGCTTCTCGGTTATACCAACGTCGGAATGGCTCCACATCAAAGCCATGCAATTTTGCTAAGTAGGCATAGCGCATGGACACCTTAAGCATATCAACAAAGCGCCAAACTTTACCGTAGGCAACGACAGCTAATTCAGGATGATCAGCCAATATATCAATTGCCTGCATAATACGATGTAAAGATCGTAGCTCTGCGGTTAATTCTGGGGTAATACACTGCTGCTTGCTGCTCATACGAAAGGTTCCTCAATGCCGACTGTACTAAGCTATCGGCGGCAGTAGCTGCAAATTTAATGTTGTTTTGCTAACCGCAAGGGCCATTTTGTTAAGTGGATTATTTGCCAGTCAATTTTTCAAGTATTACCCGCGAAAAAAACCACACTCACGCTTGTGATCGGGCATTAGCGGCACAATTAAATAAGTTAAATCATTCATTTTGCGAGTTCCGCTTGTCTTTATTTGCTGCTGATGCCACTCGGGTGGCGGTATTACCTTGGATTGCCGGTTTTTTGAAACCGTATCGACTGCAAGTGGCTGCTGCGGTCAGCTTTTTATTGATTGGCTCTTTGGCTTGGTTGGCCTTAGGGCAGGGCGTTCGCCTTCTGGTGGATGAAGGCTTTGTCACCGCCAATACCGCCCGACTTAATCAGTTAACCTTTTTGGTATTAGGCATTACGCTTGTTGCTTCTGTGGCGGTCTTCCTACGTTTTTATTTTATGAGTTGGTTGGGTGAGCGGGTTAGTGCGGATATTCGCAATCGGGTTTATTCCCATATGCTTAGGTTATCCCCGGCGTTTTACAGTGAAACTCGCACGGGTGAAGTGATCTCGCGTTTCACCGCTGATACAACCTTACTGCAAACGGTAGTCGGCTCAAGCTTCTCTATGGCGCTGCGTTCTGCGGTGACGGCAGCTGGTGGATTAATCATGATGGCGCTAACCAGCTTTAAATTAACGGCTTTGGTCTTTATCGCTGTGCCATTGGTGTTAGTGCCCATTTTTACACTTGGTAAGAAAGTTCGGCGGTTAGCCCGCGACAGTCAGGATCGTTTAGCCGATATTGGTGCTCATGTCGATCAAAGCTTACACGAAATTCATACTGTGCAATCTTATGGCCATGAAGCCGCGGATAAGCAGGTCTTTCAACAGAAGATCGAAGCCGTGATGAGTGCGGCCAAAGGTCGAATTTTTTACCGAGCGTTATTAATTGGCTCGGTAATGTTATTAAGTATCGGGGCAATCACCTTGGTGGCCTACGTTGGGGCGCTGAATGTGATTAACGGCACTGTCAGCCCTGGCCAGCTTACTGCCTTTTTATTCTATGCGGTGATGGTGGCAGGAGGGGTTGCCACCATCAGTGAAGTGATTGGCGAAGTGCAGCGTGCTGCTGGCGCGACTGAGCGCTTAATCGAATTAGCTACGATGCCGGTAGCTATAACTGCCCCCCCTCAACCAGTAAACCTACCAACAAAAGTAAGCGGCGCTTTACGTTTGGAGGCGGTAAATTTTGCGTATCCGCAAGCGACAGAGCAGCAGGTGTTAACAGAGGTAAACCTCCAGATAAATCCAGGCGAAAGAGTCGCGTTGGTCGGCCCCAGTGGTGCGGGAAAAAGTACCTTATTTCAGTTATTACAACGTTTTTATGATGTTAACAGCGGCCAGATTTATCTTGATGAGATCGCCTTAACTGCTTTATCACCGCAAGCGCTGCGTAACCAATTTGCTTTAGTGCCGCAAGATGCGGTGATTTTTGCCGACACAGTGACTGAAAATGTGCGCTATGGTCGGCCTGATGCCAGCCTAGAGCAAGTTAAAGCGGCCTGTATCGCGGCGCGGGCAGATGAATTTATTACGCAATTTAGCCATGGCTATGCGACGCAGCTAGGTGAACGAGGCGTGCGCTTATCGGGCGGGCAGAAGCAGCGCATTGCGATTGCCAGAGCGATTCTGGCAGACAGACCGATCTTATTATTAGATGAAGCGACCAGTGCGCTGGATGCCGCGAGCGAACATGCAGTAAAACAAGCGTTAGAGCTGGCGATGCAACAGCGCACGACCTTGATTATTGCCCATCGTTTAAGTACGGTCATGACGGCCGATCGTATTGTGGTATTAGACAGGGGGCATATTATTGCCAGTGGCAGCCATACTGAGTTATTACAAAGTTGTCCCTTATACCGTGAACTGGCAGAATTACAGTTATTGGCCTAAGGGGGAAACCTAGGGCGGATAAAAGGAGTATCCATGTTAACCTCAATCTTAGCGATCAGTCTTGGCGCATCTGCTGGTGCAGTGCTGCGCTGGATCTTCGGTTCAGCCTTAAATCCAGTGTGGTCCGTTATGCCACTGGGTACTTTGTTGGCTAATCTGCTTGGCGGTTTACTGATCGGGTTAGCGTTGCCGTGGTTTGCACAGCAAACGACGTTGGCGCCGGAATGGCGGTTATTGATTGTGACCGGCTTCTTAGGTGGCTTAACCACCTTCTCGACCTTTTCGGCAGAGGTGTTGCATATGCTGCTGGAACAGCAAATTCATCAGGCTATTGCTACTGCAGCCGGTCATTTATTTGGATCCTTGGCGCTTACGGCGTTGGGTTATACATTGGTGCGTGCCTTTTACCGTTAGGTCTGATTTGTGTACACTGGTTAAAAATACAGTCTGACAGCTTGACCTTATCGCTCTATCATGTCAGCTAACGGCTTATCAGGATCTCGGTAAAGGATGTAACGTTATGCTCACTCCCGGTTTTATTGCTGCCCACAGCCATCGGTTGGAAGATCTCACCGATCTTGCCGTACAGCTATTAGCAACTTATCCATTAGACCCTTTAGCTGAAGAAATGATTTTGGTGCAATCAAACGGTATTGCCCAATGGTTAAAACAAGCCTTAGCGAGCCATACCGGTATTGCCACTATGCTGGACGTCACCTTGCCAGCGCGTTTGGTATGGCGAGCTTACCGCGCGGTACTGGGTGCCGATATCCCCAAACAATCTCCTTATGATAAAAGCCGCCTACGCTGGCGCTTGATGCGCTTGTTACCCGAGTTAATGGCGCAGAACCCTGCTTTTAGTGCGCTACAAAGTTATGTCGCTCATGATCCTGATCAGCGTAAAGCTTTCCAGCTAAGTGATAAATTAGCCGATTTATTTGACCAATATCAGGTGTACCGCGCCGATTGGCTAGAGGCGTGGAGCCGAGGCGAACCTGTTTTACTGCAAAATGGTAAGGCCATGCCGTTGCCCGAAGCACAACATTGGCAAGCCGCCTTATGGCAAGCCTTAGTGCAAGATATTGGTGCGGAGCAAATCTGTAGTAACCGTGCCGCCTTACATCAACGCTTTTTGCAAGAGGCCGCTAAACTCTCGGCCACAGGCCAACGGCCAACAGGGATCCCGCCACGGATTTTGGTATTTGGTATTTCGTCATTACCCAAGCAAACCCTTGAGGTATTGCATGCCTTAAAAGGCGTGACGCAGGTCGTACTGTGCGTGCATAACCCTTGTAAATACCACTGGGCGGATATTGTGGATGGCCGTGAATTGCTTAATCAATATGCCAAACCGCGTTTTAATGCAAAAAATCCGCGCCAAGCCAGTTTGGCCAGTCAGGCGGAATTACATCAATTTGCTCAGCCCTTGCTGGCCTCTTGGGGGAAGCAGGGGCGCGATTATATTCGACTATTAGACGAGTTTGATGAAACCAGCCTGAAAGCGGCAGCGTTCAACGATCTGCGTTTTGATCTTTTTGATGAAATGCCCGCGGATTGCCTGTTAACGCAACTACAAAGCGATATTCTTAATTTACGGCCGGTAGCGGAGAGCCAACAGCTTTGGCCAGCACTTGCCGCCACAGATGATTCTATAGTGTTACAGCGCTGCCATAGCCCGCAACGCGAAGTCGAGGTATTACACGATCATTTGTTAGCGGCTTTTGCTGCCGATCCGCATTTACAACCGCGCGACATTATGGTGATGGTGCCCGATATCAATAGTTATGCACCTTATATCGATGCGGTTTTTGGGCGTCTTGCCAAAGATGATCCGCGTTTTATTCCTTATACCTTGGCAGATCAAGGGTTACGGCAACGCGCCCCGATGCTACAGGCGCTGGAGCTTATTTTAACGGCACCGCAGCAACGTTTTACACAAAGTGATATTTTCGATTTGCTGCATATACCTGCCGTGCAACGCCGTTTTGGCCTTACTCAGTTACAAGTTCAGCAATTACAACAATGGAGTATAGCAGCGGGGGCGCGCTGGGGCTTACATGCACAGCATCGATTAAGTTTAGGGCTGGACTATCCCTATAGTGAAAACAGTTGGCAGTTTGCGGTAAACCGGATGCTATATGGTTTTGCCGTGGGCACGGGTGAACCGGTTGCTGCGGGTGCGAAGCAGGCGTTTTGGCAAGATGTCGAGCCCTATGCCGAAGTCACAGGGTTAGCAGCACAGGCAGCCGGCGCCTTAACTGAGCTGCTGCATGTATTGGATGATTATTGGCAAGCGCTGGCGCAAAGTCGTACGCCAGAGCAGTGGTATCACCTATTATTGGCGTTATTGGAACAATTATTTTTGCCGGATAGCGACGCTGACTTTTTATTATTAAATCGCCTGCGTGATGCCTTAGATGAGTGGGTTAACAGTACCACGGAAGCGGAGTTTCAGGCAGAGCTGCGCTATAACATCGTGCTAGAGGTCTGGTTAGCTGCCGTAGATGAGCCTAACCTACAACAGCGCTTTATGGCGGGTAGCGTTAACTTTGCCACCCTGATGCCAATGCGGGCCATTCCATTTAAACGGATCTGCTTACTGGGTATGAATGATAGCGAATATCCGCGCGCTAGCCCTAAGTCTGACTTTGACTTGATGGCGCAGCATTATCGGCCGGGTGATCGCTCTAGACGAGAAGATGACCGCTATTTATTTTTAGAAGCCATGCTCTCGGCTAGACAGCAGTTCTACATTAGTTGGGTCGGCATGAGTGCGCAGGATAACAGTGAGCAGCCGCCTTCGGTGCTGGTAGGACAATTACTA
>CAZNXI010000001.1:67002-89264 GCA_964577005.1 uncultured Rheinheimera sp. | reverse complement strand
TTTGGTTTCAAAGCTTATATCGTCCCAGCTGAGGCTTAAAATTTCGCCTCGGCGCATGCCGGTATTCATCGCTAGTAAAACTATGGGTTCTAAATGATCGGCAAAGGTTTTACTTCTCAAGCTCGGCAGCAACTCATTGTTACGCACAGCGCGGTGCTGGTTGCCGTTGTCACGTTCTTGCTTGATGCGTTCGTCCCGTTCACGCATGGCGCTGCGCAGTCGTGTTTCTTCATCTTTGGACAAGTAGCGCACTTTTGAATTATCTTCCGGCAGTGGCTTTAATTTGTTCAGTTCATGCTTTTCGATTACTTCCCATTCAACTGCACGACTCAGGCAGCTCTTTAGGTTGGTGACTTGACGGTTAATGCTGGCGTTCTTATTACCTTTAGCTTTGCGCTCTATACGCCATTGCTCGATCAGGTGCGGTTTTATGTCGCTTAACTGGTAATCCATCAGGTGAGCAAAGCTGGTTTTTAATACATCGGCGCGTGCTTTGGCGGTTTTCGGGTTTTGCGAAAATAGCCAAGGTTCAAACTTGGTTTCGATAAACTTACTCAGGGTTGATAAAGCTTCTTTTTTCTTGGCTTGCTTTACCTGCTTTTTGACTTCCTGAACGTCAGTGCCTTTGGCGACTTCACCGGCTTTTTCCTTGGCAAGGTCTCGGGCAATAGCTGGAGTGATCTGGCCGTCTACGCCAAGTTTAATATTGGCCTGTTTGCCGTCATGCCGGTAGTATAGGTAATAGGTTATTTTGCCGCTGGCAGCGATCAGCGCATGAAAACCAGCAATTTCGGTATCATTAATACGCTTGTCTTCTGGCTTCAAATTCTTGATGCTTGTCTGGCTGATTTTTGCCTTCACCGGCATAGCGACTTCCTATTTATAGCATATTTATAGCAAAATCATTGTGCAGCTACGAAACTGAATGAACACTGAAGAACAATGGTGAATTTTATAGTTGTTATATATCAATCATTTATGTGTTTATCTTGGCGTTCATGCTGGTTGCGATAATATCTCGCTCCGGAGGCAGAGGTCTCAGGTTCGAATCCTGATGGGTGCGCCATAAACGTCAAAACCGCCATTTCGGCGGTTTTTGCGTTTATAGCATCCAATCGGATGAGAACCTGTCGTTCGACAAAACGGCAGGATCGCCGTTTTGGACGTTGCGCAGCAACGCCCGTAGGGCGAGGTACAGGATGTACCGAGAAGCTATTAACACCTCACAGCTAAGATATTTACTGCACCCAGCACATTACATTGAGCAGGTCAGACCATAAACATAGGTAAATACCATTATTCTTGCTGCTTAGAGTACTGTGGATAAAGCTTTCCACTATTTAACGCTACCAATAACAAATATTGCTGCTAAAGTAGTACTTAGTGCATTATGTGTACTGCTTAGCAGTTAACTGTAACTTCGCTGAAGTTGATGTTGGGTTGCAATTTGGGATAGAAGAGGCGTGTTATGTTCAGATCGGTAAGTATACAGAAAAGATTACTTGCAGCCTTCGGCTTGTTGGCATTTATGTTGGCGGGGCTTGGCTTGTACAATTTAAATACGATGTCACAAATCAGGGAACGGGCGGACGTTCTTGAAACCAATACGCTGCCTTCGATTATGGCATTAGCTGAGTTAAATAATACGGTCAGCCTGCTAAGGATGCAAACTTTGCGGCTCATGCTCACTACCGATATTAATAATGAAGGTCCTACTTTACGTTTGGTTGAGGAGCTGAGACAAAGTGCTCTTGCGACTGAAAAACGCTACGCAAGCCTTATTGATGCAGATGAAGAGCGTCGCAGTTATAATGATTTTTCGACTCAGCTTCAGCAATACCTGAAGTTACAAAATGAAGCTATTGATTATCTTAAGCAGGATGAGGTGGGTTCGGCGTTAGATTTATTAATGCAAATCAATCCGGTCACCGATGCCATAGAGAGCAGTTTGGCGCGTTTAACTAAAATCAATGAAGATTCTGCGTCCGCTTCCCGCCAAGAGTCTATTACCGCTTTTGAACAAGCCAGAATATTAATTATTGTGCTCATTGTAATGGCAGTGGCTGTAGCGGTGGTGGTTGCGTTAGTGATTTCTGCCAGTATAAATCAGCCTTTAACGCAAGCGGTCAATTCTGCTCAGCAAATTGCCGATGGCGATCTTACACAGCGTATTAGCAGTGACGGCAGTGATGAATTAACCCTGTTGTCTGATGCCTTAGTGCAAATGCAACAGAAACTGCGCGATGCAATTGGGCATATCGCCAGTTCAGCCAGTCAACTGGCCTCTGCTGCGGAAGAGCTGAATGCAGTGACGGATGAATCTGCTCGTGCCATTCAATTGCAGAATGATGAAGTGCAGCAAGCCGCTACCGCTATTACTGAAATGAGTTCTGCAGTAGATGAGGTTGCGTCAACGGCAATGCAAACATCAGAGGCGTCGGTACAATCTGCTGCTTTAGCTAAAGGCGGCAGTGAAAAAGTTCTACACACTCGCACCGTTATTGGCAAAATGAACAGTGATGTACAACAAAGTGCCAGTGTTATTCATGTCTTAGCTGATAAAGTGACATCAATTAACCAGGTATTGGAAGTTATTCGCAGTGTGGCAGAGCAAACTAATTTACTTGCGCTGAACGCTGCCATTGAGGCTGCGCGAGCTGGTGATGCGGGTCGTGGTTTTGCGGTAGTTGCCGATGAAGTAAGGAGTTTGGCTCATCGCACTCAAACCTCTACCGGCGAAATTGAGCAAATGATTAGCCAAGTACAGAGTTCTGTAAAAGAAGCCGTAAATGCTATGGGTTTAATTAGTCAAAATGCAGGGAATGCGCAGGATGTAGTCGAAGAAGCGGCAGCAGCATTAACGCAAATAGCGGAAAATATCACAAGCATTAGCGATCAAAATCATGTAATAGCCAGCGCAGCTGAGGAGCAATCTAAAGTGGCGCGGGAAATCGATCGGAACATTATTACCATCAGTGATTTAGCTAATCAAACATCTGCGGGCTCTAATCAAACGTCAGCCAGCGCTACCGAGTTATCGCGTTTAGCGGTGCAGTTAAACGGCTTAGTGAATCGCTTTAAAGTCTAACTTAACGCTTAGCGCTGGTTTTGTTTAGCTAAGTGTGTTGACGAGAGAGTGCAAATAATAAAAGTGGCGCTTAAAGCGCCACTTTTATTTAGGTCAGAGATTCAAAATGGGATAAGGTTAAGCCCTAAACTTTTCTACTTCTATCCTGAGTTCACGCGCTTGCCCTGCAACCATTTCACTTAGCTGATTTGTTTGTTTCGCCGTACCAGCAGTTTCTTCTGACATATCACGGATCTTCACCACATTACGATTAACTTCAGCGGCAACGAGGCTTTGTTCTTCTATTGCGGCCGCGATTTGTGTGGTCATATCCATAATATTACTCACATTGGCAGTGATTTGTTGTAGTAGCTCTTTTGCTGTACTAGCCTGCTCAGCACTTTGCATACCATTATCACGGCACTCTTGCATGGTTATCGAGATGCCTTTAGTGCGTTGTTGTAAGGTTTGAATAATGGCTTCAATTTGGCTGGTAGACTGCTGGGTACGTTGTGCCAGTGTTCGAACTTCATCTGCGACTACCGCAAAGCCGCGGCCCTGTTCGCCAGCTCGGGCGGCTTCGATAGCGGCATTTAATGCCAGTAGATTAGTTTGCTCAGCAATAGCACGAATTACATCCAATACTGAGCCGATATTGATACTGTCTTGTTCTAGCTCTGCAGCGGATTTGCTGGCGTCTTGTAAACGTGCGGCAAGCGCTTTTACCGAGTCAACACTATCACTAACTTGTTGCTGTCCTTGTTGGGCATTTAAGTTGGTGCTATTAGCTGTGCTTGCGGTCATTTCAGTGTTAGATGCAATTTCTTGAATAGTTGCGCCCATTTCTGTTACGGCAGTTGCAACCATATCAGTTTCTGATTGTTGTTCATGCATCAAGGTTGCGCTACCTGCGGCAGCAATCGCCAATTGTTCGGTAACAGTATCCAGAGTTTCCAATGAATGGTTGACCGATTTAACTAGCGTCTGTACATCAAACAATAACGTATTAATGTCCTGTCCTAGTACGGCAATTTCGTCTTTCCCTTCTACATGCAGGCGTAGCGTAAAATCTTTTTCAGCCCTAATACGTGCCAGATCGGTAGAGGCTTGCTGAATTGGCCTTTGTATACTGCGCGCAATAGTACTTACTAGTAGGATCACTATAATGATAATCAGTGCAAAAATACCAAGACTTAATCGGTTGATTTTTTTGACTGCCTCACTAAAGCTGCTGCTGAGTTGTTCTGACATTTGTTTCAGCAAATTCTCAGTCGCTCTTATTTCCACACGCATTTTTCCCTCAATGCCTTGGTTTTGATCGAAACCGCGACTTTCTATGGCCTTACTTAACGCATTCATACTTTGCATATAATTTCGTAAGGTAGCAGCGGTGGCTGCGGGTAGCTCCGCGAGCAAGCTATTTGCAATGTTTTGCTGTGTTACAAGATCATCAGGGTTGAGTCGCAGTAAAAAGTCTTTTTCTAATCGACGTAATTGTAGGTAATGCAACTGCAACTCTGGGGAGTCTGTTAGTTGTTGCTCTAATAGATTGGCATTATTGCGTAGATTGCCCTGTAACCCTTCTTCTTCGGTTAGGCCAATTTGTTGTTGTAAGTTTACGAAGGCCGCAAACTCATTACCATAGTTAGTGACTAGCCGGGCAAACTCAGTGGTATGCGGATCTGGAATTGCTAAAACTAATAACAGTTGTTTAAGTTGCGCCAGTTTTTGTTCTAACTGTTGCTGAGTGGCTTGATGGCTTGGTAAATAACGTAATTCATTTCGCAATAAAAAATCTTTTTCATGGCGCCGTAGCATCAGCACGTCGGTATTGAGTTCAGCGATCAGCTTATCAGCAGTGGCTAGACTACCTAGGGTCTTGGACTGATATTGCATTAACAGCAGCATAAAGCTGAGCGCTATCACCGCAACAGCTGCAATGGTGATTAAACGGTTTTTTATCGATAAATGACTCAGTTGCATAGTGCAAACGCCTCCGGCAGATATTAAAAAAATGGGTTACCACTATTATTTATGGTTTCGTTCGCCTTTTGGCTCAAACAGCGCCACAACTAAAAGAGGCTATTTGTTAACCTTAGCATAAATTGACTGCAGTTTTTTTATGCTGGATCTAATAACACTATCTTTAGTGCAGGCATAGCACAGTGATAGGTAATCGTGTTTATACAAAGTACTTTTTCATTATAGTCTGCGCTTTTAGATAAGCCTGATGTACAGCATGAAATTATTTTTACAAGCGTAATTATTTAATACGGTTTAATACAACGAGCAAACTACTTACCGAAATTTTTCGGAAAACGTCTTTCATGCTATGCTGCATTAAGCTTAAGAAGGAAAGATTATGCCAAGATATTCAGCCGAATTTATCAAAGATATGCCCAAATCTGATTTACATCTGCACTTAGATGGTAGCCTAAGGCTAGAGAGTTTAATTGAGATGGCAAAACGCAGTGACGTTAAACTGCCCTCGGCGAGTGTGGCAGGTTTAAAAGAGTTAGTTTTTAAAGACCGTTATCAGAATTTGGGTGAGTATTTACACTGCTTTCAATATACCTGTGCGGTATTGCGCGATCTGGAAAATCTCGAACAAGCCGCTTACGAGTTGGCGCTAGACAATCAGGCTGAAGGCGTTAACTATATTGAGGTACGCTTTGCCCCTCAGTTACTGATCGATCTCGCTCGCGGTATTGATTTTGATCAGATAATGCACGCTGTGAATAATGGCTTGAAGCGAGCGATGCAGCAATATAATGCGACTGAAGCGGTATTAAGTGGTCAAAAGCCACCGTTCTTTTATGGCATTATCAACTGTGCCATGCGTATGTTTGGTAATAAAGGATTCTCACCTTACTACACCAATCTATTCCAGCTGATGCGCGACTTCGCGCCAATGGATGTGATAAAGCTCGCGGCCATGGAATTGGTGCGTGCTAGCGTTCGGTTAAGAGATGAAGAAGGCATCCCGATTGTGGGTTTGGATTTAGCTGGTCAGGAAGCAGGTTACCCTGCAGGGAAGTTTAAAGAAGTTTATGAATATGCGCATCAGCATTTTTTGTTAAAAACGCTGCATGCGGGTGAAGCCTATGGTGCCGAAAGCGTTTTTGAGGCGATCACGGAATGTTATGCTGATCGGATTGGCCACGGTTATTCGATGTTTATGCCGGAGATGATTAAAGATCCGAGCATTGCAGATAAAGCCAACTATATTAGTAGTTTAGCGTCTTATATCGCTGATAAACGTATCGCTATCGAAGTCTGTCTCACCAGTAATCTGCAAACGAACCCTGCTATTACTGACATTAGCCAACATAAATTTAAAGCGATGTTAGAACACCGGATTGCTACTGTGATTTGTACTGATAACCGCTTGGTATCGAATACGACGGTGAGTAAAGAATATCAGCTGGCGCTAGACAATTTTGATGTGCCGTTAAAGCGTTTGAAAGACATGGTAGCCTATGGTTTTAAGAAAAGCTTTTTTCCAGGCAGTTATGTGGAAAAACGTCAGTATGCCAAGCAATGCCTAGAGTATTTTGATCGCGTCGCGCAGCGTTACGGTTTTATTTAATAAAAACAAATATTTAGCCTGTATGTCGCAAAAGGGATACAGGCTAAGCTTATGATTTATATAGTTTTAGTATATCCGCTTGGTAATGTGTCGCTAATTAGCAACACTCTCTCTCTGCTTTACGTCTTCGTTATCCGTAACTATACACTAAGATATTGAAATTTAATGTTATTTCGCTTGTGGCATAGAGTGTGCATAACTATGTTGCTGCAATAGGGGAATAGCGTAAAAGTAAATCTTTTTACTTTTACGCCATTCTCCTTAGCGAGCATAGCCCCTTATATGTGAGGCACTTTCACCGGAGAAGTACCATGGATATGTTTTTAAGTTTAGTTACTCTGTTTCTCGTTGCGAATATGGCGATTGTTTTTACGCTGTTACGCCGTATTAATTTAAACAGTGAGAGCGTTATTGCTTGGGAGCAAACGCATGCAGATACGCCTGCGGTGAATGCTCAACTAGGGTTCAACTCAAGTTTAGATACGGAAATGGCTCAATAACTCCACACGACTAATTTAATCTGCCTTGGCCAGCATTGTCTGGCCTTTTTTAACGAAAAATCGCTGTGCATTAAGGTAAACTGATAAGCTAGTACTTTGGCAAAGATAGTGTGAGCTATGCGTTTCTCAATTCAAACCGCTTCTCTACGGCAATTAGTGTTTCTCAGTTTTTTTCTGGCTTTAATTCCGGTTGCCGTTTTACTTTGGCAAAGTAATAAATCACTTAGCGGAGTCAGTTCTTACGCTATTACCTCGGCGGAGTATGCTGTCTCTTCTGTGCGACAGTCCGAAAGTATGCAAAGTTTAGTCATCGATATTGAACGTGCAGTTCGCCAATATGTGGTCGTGCGCACTGAGGCATTAAAGCGTTTAGCCTTAAACCATATAGACAATCAGCTTAATTTGTTGGCGCAAGTCTGCGCTGCACAGGCGCAATTAATTCTCTGTAACGAACAAAAAACGGCTCTAGCTACGCTAAAGTTGAGTTTTGACGGGGAGATGACGGCAACGCCAGAATTACTCCTGCAACAAATCCGCACTCAGCAACAGCAAATTACCCAGCAAATTTGGGATTTATTAGAGTTACAACTACAGAACCAACAGCAGCAAGTGTCTGCCACCCAGCAGCAGTTAGCATGGCAAACCTTTGGCTTAGTGTTATTAACCTTGTTACTGGTTTTATGGGCTTCCAAGCGCATCACTGCACCAGTACAACAATTGGATCGAATGATCCGCGCTATTGCTCAACCAAAACATCATTTTCCTGATGAGAAGCTGCAAGGTCCGCGCGAACTTAACGAGTTAGGGGAGCAGCTACGTTGGTTAAGTTCACGTTTACAACAGCTAGAAGCATTAAGATTGATTCTGTTACGTCACGCGTCACATGAGTTAAAAACGCCGCTATCCAGTATTCGTGAAGGTTGTGCCTTACTCAGTGAGCAACTCGTTGGGCCTCTTACTGCCCAGCAACAAGAGGTGGTGACCTTACTGAATGGCAGCGCCGATCGCCTAAGTGTGTTGACAGAGCAGTTACTTGACTACAACCGCTTGTTACAGCAAGCACAGCCAGAATGGAGCGTGCAAGTCCCACAGCAGTTAATGCAAGCGTGCTTTAATGATCATGCTTTATCATTACAGCAACGACAGCAACAGGTAAAATTAGCTTGTCAGCTCAATGCCTTTTATACTGATGCAACGTTATTTCGGCGTATTTTAGATAATCTGATTAACAATGCGCAGGCCTATGGAGCAGCGGGTAGCCCTGTTTGGGTAAAATTATACCGACAAGATGATTCAGTGGTACTAGAGGTGGCCAATAATGGTACACCCATTCCGATGTCGCTGCGAGAAAAGTTGTTTGAACCTTTTCAGCGTGGTACGACCCCCCGCTTTGATCAAGTGATGGGATCTGGCTTAGGCTTATCCATTGTCGCTGATTGTGCCCGTTTGTTAGGCGGGCATGCTGATATTGTGGATGTTGTTTATGCGGATGTATGTATTCGTGTTCGTTTGCCGTTATTAGGAGAAAAGCTGGGATGAAAAAACTCGTGCCGCTGGTTACGTTATTATTTTTAAGCGGATGTCAGCTAAAACCTGTAGTGGTTGCCCCAGAAGAACTGCCAGTGTCTGAGACGGTCTCAATCCAACCCCCAGAAGTTGAGCCAGAAGAGTCTGAGCCAGTGCCGCCCTTTGTTTTAGATGAGCAAGCGACCAGTTTAGCGGCTTGGCTGGATTACAAACAGCAAATTTTGCTTGAGCCTGAGCCAGAGAGCGCTCGCTTAAACGCCTTAACGACTCTGGATGAGGTGGCTTTGTTACAACTTGCCTTACATAATTTGCATCCAGATATGCCTTATGTAAACCGTTTTAGGGTACAAACGCAGTTAACTGAAATGGTTTCAACATTTCCTCCCCGTCTAGCGGCGTTATTTAGTTGGGATCTGACCTTTAATCAGAAGTTACTGGAAGCGGAGTCAGCAGTCAGTGCGTTAACCCGCTTAAATGCGCAACAGCAAGACACGATTGAACGCTTACAAAAAACAAATCGCGATTTACAGAAAAAAATTGATGCGTTAACCCAAATTGAAGCGGAGTTAAATCAACCTTCTACCTCTGAAACCAATAATGGGGGGCAATGATGGCTAAGGATAACCCGCGTATATTATTAGTTGACGATGATCCTAGTTTATTGCGTTTACTCACTTTGCGCCTAGAGGGCGAAGGCTTCCAAGTATTTAATGCCAATAGTGCAGAAGAAGCGTTGGCCTTATTACCGCGCCAACCGGTAGACGTGGTACTAAGTGACTTACGAATGCCCGGTTTAGATGGCATGAGTCTTTTCGATGAAATTGCAAAGCGATTTAAGGGCCTACCTGTTGTTTTGATGACGGCGCATGGTTCTATTCCGGAGGCGGTTGCTGCCACACAGCGTGGAGTCTTTGGCTTTTTAACCAAGCCACTCAATCCTGCTGAATTACGGGAGGTATTGCATCGAGCCTTAAATCAATCTTTACCTGAGCAAGCGACTTGGCGAGAGGCTATTATCACCCGAAGTAAATTGATGCTGGATTTGCTTGAGCAAGCCTATCGTGTGGCGCAACGTGATGTCAGTATCTTAATTACCGGGGCGAGTGGCACGGGTAAAGAGTTACTCGCAAACGCTATTCATAAAGCCAGTCCGCGCGCGGATAAACCTTTTGTGGCGATTAACTGCGGCGCTTTACCAGAGCACTTGTTGGAGTCAGAGTTATTTGGGCACAGCAAAGGTGCATTTACCGGCGCAGTGACAGAGCATGGCGGCTTATTTCGGGAGGCTGATGGTGGCACCCTGTTTTTAGATGAAATTGGTGATATGCCGGTTGCCTTACAGGTAAAATTATTGCGAGCTCTGCAAGAGCGGCAGATCCGCCCAGTGGGGAGCACCAAAAGTATTCCCATTAATGTGCGAGTTCTGTCGGCCACCCATCGTGATTTAGCTCAGGCGATGAGTGAGGGGGCATTTAGAGAGGATCTTTACTATCGCCTTAATGTAGTGAACCTCCAGCTGCCCAATTTAGAGCAAAGAGCCGAAGATATTCCATTATTAGCACGGCATGTGCTGCAACAAAGTGCTGAGCGGCATCACGTTAAGGTCACTCGGTTCTCTGATGACGCCTTGCAATTACTGGCGACAGCCAAATGGCCAGGCAATGTGCGGCAATTGGTCAATGTTATAGAGCAGTGTGTTGCATTAACCCAAAACGCGGTCATTTCTGCAGCTTTGGTTGAGCAGGCGCTGTCACAAAATAGTAGCTATTGGCCAACCTTAACGGAAGCAAGAGACCAGTTTGAACGACAATATCTTATTCGGGTATTGCAAATGACCGAGGGTAATGTCACCCGTGCCGCCGAATTAGCCGGCCGGAACCGAACAGACTTTTATAAGTTATTAAAAAAACATGAGTTAAGTGCTTCACGTGTTGCGGAGCAAGGCGATGAAGTCGAATAATTTAACTCAAGCAATATAAGACGAGGATATGATGGTAGCAATAACTCCACCTGATGCACACTTGGCTCTGGAGGCTGAGAATCCAGAGTTAATTAGAGCAAAAATTATTGCGGAAACGGCTCGGATTCCTTGGCTTGATTTACAAAAATTTTTTGCAGCTGGCAGTGTGATTACAGTTGAACCCATGTTAGATCTGATTGATGTCGCTTTTGCGTTTAGCCAAGATAACAAAGCTAAGGTTGCAGAGTGGCTCGCTACCGCTCAAGTCGGACGGACGTCTGAACAGCAGGCTACCTATTGGTATCAACACCAAGCTGAATTATGGGCGGTGGTTATTTCGCCTTGGGTGCTAGTGCAAGATAAACCTGCAGCGACATCATTAAATTAATCGGCGAGGTACAAGGATGGATACTATGGTTGCAGAATTTAAAACAGTCAGCTGTTCTCAAATTACTCTATCACAGCTGATGTTACCCTCTCACTCGAATTTTAGTGGCAAGATCCATGGTGGCTATTTGCTGTCACTTATGGACCAAATAGCCTTTGCTTGTGGTTCAAAATTTAGTGGTAAATATTGCGTAACGGCGTCGGTGGATCGGGTGGATTTTTTAAATCCGATCGAAGTCGGAGAGCTGGTTACCTTAAATGCGTCGGTTAATTATGTTGGTAAAAGCTCCATGGTGGTGGGTATTCGTGTTGAAGCACAAAATATTCAAAGTGGGCTGATTAAGCACTGTAACTCTTCTTATTTCACCATGATTGCCAAAGACAGTCAAACAGGGTTGCCCGTTGCGGTACCCAGAATAATCCTACAAACAAAAGAAGAGGTTATGCGTTATTTAAAAGCCGCTGAGCGTATTCAGTTACGTAAACAACGCCCTGCTTCGGCAGAGCCTTTTGCTGGTTGTCTGGATCAGGCTATTTGCCATATCCAGCAGCACTATGATGCTAGAATCAGTTTACAAAGCGCTTCTGCGTGAGCATACAAGTAGACCGATTGCGTTGTATATCAAAATTATCTAAAGCCCCTTAGTTGCAGCTTTTTAAATTACGACTATCCTTATAAAGGAAAAATGAGACATTTCTGATTTTTCCTGATTCGGTTTATCCAAAAAACCTAGCAAACTATTTATATTCTGAGTGGGCACTTTCCCCTTCCGGAGGCTTTATGAAGATAGTCCCTATTGCTATATGTCTTAGCTGCCTATTTTGGCAACAGGCCAAGGCGGATATCGTGATAGTTGTAAATCCTACCATGCAAGAAAATATCACCATGGACGACATTTCCAGAGTATTTACCGGTCGCTCATCCGTACTTGAACCGGTAAATCTGACGGATGCGAATCCAGTGCGGTCGGTTTTTGATGAAAAAGCGTTAGGACGTTCTTCCTCACAAATAAAAGCCCATTGGTCAAAGTTAGTGTTCACTGGCAAAGGCACACCACCGAAAGAGTTAGCGTCAGACAGCGATGTATTGAGTTATGTCGCCAGTAATGAATTTGCAGTGGGCTACATCCAGAGTGCCAATGTGAATGATTCCGTTAAAGTAATTCATACCATCAAGTAAGCTAAGAGCCCAAAGGGGGGTTAGTATGAAACTATTATTTATATTGCTATTAGTATTGCCGCTTAGTTTAGGTGCGATGGATTTTCGGGTGAGTGGTTATGGCTCCATTGTTGGTGGTAAAGTTATTAGTGGCGATAAAGATCCGTCTGGTGAAACCGAGTTTCAGATCGATTTTTATGATTATGCTTACTACGTAGAAAAGTGGGAGTGGGATAAAGAGTCTCTAATTGCGTTACAACTGTCTGCAGATGTGAATGATCGTTTAACGGCCACTATGCAATTAGTTGCCAAAGGGGCTGATGGTTGGTCACCGGATATTGATTGGTTTTATTTAACCTATGATTTAACTGACAATAGCCAAATCATGGCCGGCCGTCGTATGCTACCTATGTATTACTTTTCTGAATACATGGAAGTGGGCTATGCCTATCCATGGATCCGGCCACCAGCGAACTTATACTGGTGGGAAATTACCCAGTTTAATGGTCTGACTTACTTACATAGCTTTGATGTCAAACAGTGGACGGTCAATTTTAGTGCTTTTTTTGGGCGTGAAACGCAAACAGAGATTAAATCGCATGACTTCTGGCGTAATCGCGGAGGCTACTATTTTCCACCAGAAGGTACCTATATCGCAGGTACGGCTGATGTTACTTGGTCTGACATAAAGGGCGTTAATATTGCTGTTGCCAATAACTGGTTAGATATTCGGGCATCTTATTTTTCAACGCGCTATACCACCACTGCCGATGTCATGTTTTTTGATGAAATTGATACCAATAATGATGGTATTCCTGATTTTACGGTAGAGCGTCGCACCAATCCAGATGGCACCCCCATTCGTTCAGGGCAATGGTCTCTTACCGATTTTGATTTATCTTTCTATGGTTTAGGTGGTACTGCGACCTTTGATTATTTTACCTTGTTGTTTGATTACAACTATGTGATTTACGATGATGGTTATGGTTCACGCTTCCCGACCTTTTATATCAGCGCGGTTTATAATCATGATACTTGGCAGCCCTATGTGGGTTTATCGCAAGCCCAGTTAAAAATCACCAAAGATTTTGATGGTTTCGGTACGGGGCCTGCAGAAGAGCACCAAATCCTGACGGCGGGGGTACGTTATAACTTGATGTCAAAAGCGGCACTTAAATTTGAATTAAATAAATTTAAGGATAAAGGTGATCGTAGTCCGTGGTTTGACTTCAGTTACCATAACGATGCGACATTATTTAGTATAGGTTTAGATTTTATTTTTTAACTTACTGCACTAGCCTGATGGATTTCTATCAGGCTAGCTTTCTCATCTGTGCTAAGTTTTCTCAGTGTGTAATTCCCAGCTATTGAGCCTGATTCAAACTCAATAACTGATCAGTCATATTTTAAAAGCCTGCTGCTTGTCCATCTTTACGGGATTCAGAGGCGCCAATCCAAACGCCATTAGCATGATCTTTCATAATAGCTTGGTAACCACCAAAGCCGCCTAAACCATAGCGGACATTATGACCGCGCTTTTGCAGTTCCCGCACTGTTTCAAACGGAATGCCGCGTTCTACTTCAATATAGCCTCCATTTGTTAGGTACGCTTCCTGACCATCGGTGGGCTCGGTACTCCCCAAATGCTGCCAACGTGGGGCATCGCCGGCTTCTTGTAGGTTCATACCAAAATCGACCATATTCACTAAGATTTGCACATGGCCTTGTGGCTGCATGGCGCCACCCATCACACCATAACTGATTAAGGGTTTGCCCGCTTTGGTTATAAATGCCGGAATAATGGTATTAAACGGCCTTTTGCCGGGTTCATAGACATTGGCATGAGTTTTATCCATTGAAAACATCTGGCCGCGATCCTGAAACACAAAGCCTAATCCTGGCACGACTACACCAGAGCCCATACCGCGATAGTTACTTTGAATCAATGACACCATATTGCCGTCTTTATCCGCGGTCGTCATATAGATCGTATCGCCTTCATATAAATTTGGGTTACCCGCATCAACCCGCTGCGCAGCGCGCGAGCCAATCAGTTTAGCTCGCTCGCGGCCATATTCTTCAGAAATCAGGACGCTGATTGGCGTTTTATAGAAATCCAGATCGGCATAAAACTTGGCCCTGTCTTCAAAGGCCAGCTTCTTGGCCTCTACCAGTACATGAATACTATCTGGGCTGTTAAAGCCCATGGCAGCTAAATCAAAGTTTTTAAGAATTTGCAGCATTTGCAGTGCAGCGATACCTTGGCCATTGGGTGGCAACTCCCATAAGGTGTGGCCTTTGTAATCGACCCCGACTGGCTCAACCCAATCGGAACGATGATTGGCAAAATCAGCAAAACGCAGGTAGCCGCCATTTTCGCGCATAAAGGTATCGATTTTGCGAGTGATCTCGCCACGATAGAACGCATCACGGCCGTCTTTAGCAACTGCGCGCAGCGTATAGGCCAGCCCTAGGTTTTTAAAGAGTTGACCTTTAGTTGGTGCCTTGCCGTCGATGGTAAAGCTACCTTTAAAATCACCCGGCTGCGGGCTTAACAGCGGCACGCTACGATCCCAGTAATAAGCAATCAGCTCGGTAACGGGAAAGCCTTTTTCGGCGTAATCAATGGTGGGTTGTAACAATTGCGACATGGGTAAATTGCCAAATTTCTGGTGCATTTCAAACCAGCCATCAATGGTGCCAGGCACGCTAATTGGCAGCATGCCATGTGGCGGTAAATCGCTACGCCCGAGTTTCTCTAATTCGGCTTTTAAGGTGTCATAACTCAATCCCAGTGGCGAGCGGCCAGAGGCATTCAACCCATATAGCTTGCCGGTTTTGGCATCCCAGATCATGGCGTAAAGATCGCCACCAATACCATTACCAGTGGGTTCCATTAATCCTAGCGCCGCGTTAGCGGCAATAGCGGCATCAATAGCATTGCCGCCCTGTTTCATAATATCCAGAGCGACTTGTGTGGCGAGTGGGTGGCTGGTCGCCGCCATTGCTTCTTGAGCGATAACCTCAGAGCGACTGGCAAAATCCTTCCCCGTTATGCGATCAAAAGCGTGTGAAGCTGGCGTAATAAGTATACTGAGACATAACAGACCGAGTTTAATTTTCATTGGGTTAGCTCCTATTTTTTAATAAAACTAAACCCATTAGTTACGACTGGCTAGCGCCTTTCGACCAATAGACGTTGGTTGTCGCTCAGTCGCTGGCGCGTAAATGTGCAGTAAGCGCGCTTACCTCTGAAGTGCTGAGCGCGACCGCTTGTTGTTGCTTATAGTCAAATTTAACTAAAGCTGTTATACCAGAGGCGCATTTTTGACCATGTTGCCAAGCCTCTTGATAGACTTCAAAAGAGCGATTACCGATACGGTTCACCCAAGTCCGGATTTCAACCGCGGCATTATAGTGTGTTTGAGCATGGTAATTTATGTGAATGCTGGCGATAATCAACGACCATTTTGCTGTGTCTAAATCGGGGGTGAAGATGCGAAAGATACCTTGTCGAGCACTTTCAAACCACACAGCAAACACGGTGTTATTGATATGACCTAATGCGTCTGTTTCTGAGAAACGTGGCGTAATATTTTCTGTAAACATAAACAGGACGTCCTAATGACTGATTTTATTGAGGTATATGATAATGCGTTAAGCGTGGAGCTTTGCCAACAGCTGATTAACGCTTTTGAGAAGAGTCCGCATCTGCGGCCTGGACGAACGGGGGCGGGGGTTGATCTCACTAAAAAGATCAGTACAGATCTCTACCTTAATGACTATGCTGAGTATCAGCATCTATTACAGCAAGTGATCGATGTTACATCATATTATGCTCATCAGTATTTCCAAAAATACCATTTCGCATTAATTGCACCTGTTGGCATCAGTACACAAGATCCGCTGAATGGTCAGCCAGTGCCGGTAACACATGATAATTTCCAGCAATTTACCGCAGAGCAAACCTTTGGCTTTATGCGGACTTTATATCGTCTGGGCCCGATTCAAGCACAAAAATATCAAGCCGATAAGGGTAATTATAATTATTGGCACTGCGAGGTATACCCACAATTACCCGATAATGAACCACTGCACCGGACATTGTTATTTATGTTTTATCTAAACGATGTGGCAGAAGGTGGTCAGACAGAGTTTTATTATCAGCAGAAATCCATTCAACCGGCACAAGGTCGCATGGTGATAGCACCTGCCTATTTTACCCATACACACCGTGGTTGTACCCCAGTATCTAGTGATAAATATATTCTGACTAGTTGGATTTTATTAAATCGAGCAGAGCAGCTGTACGGCATGCCAACAAGGTAAATAGCTCCTAAAAGCGCAATACAATCCAAATGATAATTATTGCCATTATGGTTGCGTATTGATAATATCCTCTTCATCCTAAATTCATCTAATTTTAATGATAGTGAGTTGTTATGTTGAAGAGTAAACCCCACCCGGTTGCACTAGCTGTTGTCTTAGCTACGAGTACTGCCAGTGTAAATCTGTATGCCGCGGCATCTGAAGAAAGTACTGTACAGTCCAAAAACCCCATTACGCCTGCAATTGAAGTGATTCGCGTCAAAGGACAGCAGCAAACTCACCGCTTTGACGAAACCGGCGCGGTGATTTTGATTGATCGTCAACAGATTGAGCAGGTTCAGCCATTATCTACAGAAGATGTATTGCGCCGTGTACCTGGTATAAATATCAAAGGCGAAGAAGAAACCTCGATTGTGGCTAACTTTGGTATTCGTGGTTTATCAGCCGGAGAGTCTAAATCGTTGTTATTAGAAGATGGCGTCCCTGTTGCGCCAGGTTTATTTATAGGCAACGATCGCTACTTTAATACCCGTATTCAGCGGGTTGAATCTGTAGAAGTGTTAAAAGGTTCAGCCTCTTTACGCTATGGTCCTTCGACTATTGGTGGTGTAGTTAACTATATCACTAAAACGCCTGATGACGGTGTGTTAGTGTCGGCCCGTGCAGGTTCCTTTAACATGCGTGAGCTAAGTGTCGAAGCTGGCGCTAAAAACCCGTCCGAAGATGCCTTTGTTGGTGTGGTGGCGACCAAAGCAAAAAGTGATGGCTTTATGGATAAAGGCTATGACATGTCTGATGTAATGGTCAAAGCCGGTATGGCGATTAGCGACAAGCAAAAGGTCGGTGTTAAGTTTGCTTATCATGAAAACGAAGCCAATATTTCTTACCGCGGCTTGTTGTTAGCCGATTATTTAAACGGTGAGCGTTACAACCCTGCACCGGATGACTGGTATTTGACCGATCGTACATCACTCGATTTAAACCACGAAGTGGTATTAAACAACGATGTTAAGGTGAATACTTTACTCTACTGGAGTGAGATTACACGCGATTACTGGCGCTATAATGTTGATACGGCGGCTTCAAATGCGGCTGGACGCTGGGTCTATACCGATGCGCTGACAGGTAATAACCGTAGCTTTGAGCGTTTAGGAATTGAAAGCCGCTTAAGCTTTGAACAGCAATTATTCGGCTATGCTGCCGCTACCGAATTTGGGCTACGTTTAATGCAAGAGGAATCTAACGATACCCGAATCCGTGCTACTCGCGCAGCGGATCGCGCAGGCAATAACGATCGGCATATTATCGATTCTGCCACCAGTGTTGCCGGTTACGCGCAAAGTCGTCTACAAATCAGCGATGCTTTGGCCATTACCCCTGGTTTACGAGTAGAGTCTTACGAACAAAAACGTGAAATTTTGACGCAGAATGGCGATACCGCGAAAACTACTAACACCGAGTTTTTACCAGGTGTGGGCGCAACTTACGAGCTGAGTGACAGTGCGCAGTTGTATGGTGGTGTATATCGGGCATTTTCTCCGGCCTCCAATGGTGTCGCACTGGATGGCTTAACCGATCAGCAGTTGGATGGGGAGCGCTCAGTAAACTATGAAGCCGGTTTACGTGGTACTGCTGGAGCAGTAACTTACGAAGTGTCCGCCTTTTATATGGATTTCGCCAACCAAGTTGTAACGGGTAATAGCGATCCTAACTTGTCGCGTTCTAATGCCGGTGAGACCGAGCATACGGGTATGGAGTTGGTGTTTAATTACAATTTTGGCGGTGGCTTTAAATTAGAGACTAATGCCACTTGGGTACCGACTTCAGAGTTTAAAACAGGCGTCAATGCCGGTAATCGTATTCCTTACGCACCGAAGATCTTGGCAAATGTTGCGCTTAGTTACACTGCAGAGTCCTTGAGTATTGCTTTAACGGCGCATCACCGTGGCGAGCAATACGCTGATCCTAGCAATCGCGTTGATATTCCAACAAATGCTGCCGGTGGTATTTGGGGTGGGTTATTACCTGCTTACTCTGTATACGATTTGTTAGCACAATATAAAGTGATTGATGGTTTTACCGTATATGGTTCAGTGAAAAACTTGGCTGATAAGAATTATATCAGCGGTTTACGTCAGGGGATTTATGTTGGTCCAGAGCGTTCAGTAGAAGCCGGTTTCCGGTACCGTTTTTAAACCATCATTATAGTTTCAGCTTACCTTTCTTAAGCAACAACCTGGCATTGCTAGGTTGTTGCTCACTCCTGTTTATCTTTCTTCATACTCCACATTCACTCTCGCCAAAAAGTTCCCTATAAAAGAAAATAATGTTGCTATTATTAGTGATAATCATTATCATTTGTGTCGTGGCAGTTGAGTCGCACATACGCACAAAGGAGAGAGTCATGTTGTTTCGCCAAAGTTGTCTGGCTATTGCGGTAGCTACTGCGTGTCATATCGGTGCAGTACATGCAGCTGAAGAGTTAACAGAGCATAATATTGAAGTTATCGTTGTTACTGCTTCAGGTTATGAACAAAAACTCGTTGATGCCCCCGCCAGTATTTCCGTTATTACACAGGAAGAGTTAAAGCGCCGTCCTTACACTACCTTATTAGACGTGGTGCGTGATTTAGAAGGTGTCGATATTGGTGAAACGCGTGATAAAACCGGACAGGGTAGTATTAGCTTACGGGGTATGGGATCGGATTACACCTTAATCCTAGTCGATGGCAAGCGTCAAAATAACCATGGTGACATTTATCCTAATGCCTTTGGGGGCAATCAGTTTGGTCATATTCCGCCGTTAGATGCTATTGAGCGCGTTGAAGTGATTCGTGGCCCTGCATCGACCTTATATGGCGCAGATGCATTAGGTGGTGTGATCAATATCATCACCAAAAAAGTAACTGAAGAATGGGCTGGCTCGGTATCACATAGCCGCTCAAAACAATTTGATGATGCCTTTGGCGAAGATGTGACCACCGATTTTAATGTGATGGGTCCGTTGATCAAGGGTGTGCTTGGCATGGCGATTCGTGGCAGTGTTTATAATCGTATGGCGTCAACGCCGGAATATGCGCCTATTAATTATCCGAATGGCGAGGTGCGTACTCGCTCACTAGGTTTTGGTGCCGGTGGCAAAACCGTTGATAATACAAACGAAGTGTTGGGTGCACGTTTAAGCTGGACACCTGTCAAAAACCAAACGCTGTGGTTTGATATCGAGACCTCTAAGCAGGATTATGATAATACGCCTGTGATCAATAATGATGGTGTGCGGCAATACCCTTTAGGTACGGTTGATAATATTGATAGCGTTTGGGCTGTGGGTAATGTGTGTATTGGTGGCAGAGGTTCAAGGCAAGCAGCCTGCGAAGCCAGTGGTGGTCAGTGGACCAGACGCAGTAACCCCAGAGTCGGTTATAGCGATACGCAAGAATTTACGCGTGATACCTGGTCGTTAACGCACCAAGCAGAATGGGATTTTGGCAATAGCTTTGTCTCGTTATCTTATGTTGATACCCAGAATAATGGCCGGACTTTGCCTTTTACCGTAGCTGAACGCGCGCAATTGTTACAAATGATTGATGCCACTGGGGACTATGCTGGATTAGCAGAAAACGAACGAAAAACCATTGCTGAAGCGACTTTTTTACCGCGGCCAAAGCGTGAAATGACCAGTAACCAATATACGCTTGATATCAAAGTAGATATGCCATTTGAAGCGGTAGGTCAGCATATAGCGGTATTCGGCGCGCAGATTATCCGAGGTGAGCTGCAAGATGGTGTCTTTGGTATGGAGCAAGGTACGCCTGGCGCTGTGCAAGATCACAATATGTGGTCAGTATTTGCAGAGGATACTTGGGATCTGACAGGAGAATTTGCGTTAACTGCGGGATTAAGACGGGATGATCATGAAGTATTTGGTGATCAATTAAGCCCTAGGCTTTACGGTGTGTACACCCTTAGCGAAGCTTGGACCATTAAAGGAGGGGTTAGCACGGGTTTCAAAACCCCGAAAACGACGCAGTTGTATGATGGGGTCGTTGGCTTTGGTGGGCAGGGCACCTCTCCGTTTTTTGGTAACCCAGATTTAAAAGCAGAAACCAGTGTGTCTAGTGAATTAGCGGTTTATTGGACTCATGACAATGGCCATAATTTTAATGCAACCCTCTTTAAAAATGATTTTGACGATAAAATTGCCTCACAGCCTTGTGGTGCTAATACCACAATTCTGTGTTCCGTCACCGGTGAATATGCCAGTTTGGGGTACGCAACGAGCAGCAAAACCGTCAACATTGATAAAGTGACTATTCAAGGCGCGGAACTGGCTGGACGTTGGCAATTACTTGAGACCGTTGCGCTAAGAGCTAACTATACCTATACCGACAGTGATCAAAAAAGTGGTGCTAATAAAGGTCGTCCGCTTGGCAACAGCGCTAAGCATATGGCTAACCTGACGGTAAATTGGCAAGCGGCTGCAGCACTAAATGTGTTTTTAACATCAGAATACCGCACTAAACGTTACCGCTCTTGGGATGTGCAAAATGATAAAGCGCTTTATTTTAAAGGTTATAACGTCTTGCACCTCGGTGCGGCTTACCAGGTGAATGATACTGTTACCTTTAATCTGCGCATCAACAACCTGCTTGATAAAGATTTTACTGCTTACAACATTACCTTTACTGAATGTAGCGATACTGCTGCCAGCTGTGTCAATGATGCAAGCGGTCAGAACGGTTATAGCGCTGCTTTTGTCGATGATTTTAATAACAAAGATAAGGCGCGTAACCTTTGGGCGGGCGTTAATGTGCAGTTTTAACACTCGTTTTTAATGCAAAGGGGCATAGCTGATGCCCCTGATTTAACAGGGGTAAGATAACGTGTTCAGAGTAAAAAGTCAGTTTAGCGACAGGTTCAGATAAAGCATGCAAGCAAAAAACAGTGTAGCCAAGAAGAAAAATGCCGCGCTCGGTCGCATGATGCGGGCCTTGCATACCTACAGTGCCATGTGGGTGTTGTTATTACTGGTGTTTTTTTCTGTTACCGGTATCACACTTAATCACCCAACTTGGCAAAGTAAGTGGGGCGCGCAGCAAAGTCTTACCATATTGCCCCTGCCAGCAACATTTCAAACCTGGCCAGCTGACTCCGAGCAAGCGCACTATGCGGCTGATTTAGTTGCCTGGCTGCAACAGCAAGGTGTCAAAGCCGTCAGCTGGCAATCGCGTTATGAACCTGACGAGCAAACGCTGGAACTAAGCTTTAAGCGACCTGCTGGCTTTGCTGTGGCGCTGGTTGATCTCAATCGGGCAGAGGTCGAGTTAGAGCAACAATTTAGTGGCTATCTGGCACTGGCGAATGACTTACACAAAGGCCGAGATAGCGGTTTAGCGTGGAAGTGGTTGATTGATATTACCGCCATTGCCTGTTTGTTATTTGCGATTACAGGGTTTTATTTATTACTGAAAATGCCATCGAAGAAAAGTGCGGGAAATGCGCTGGCCGTCTTAGGTGGCTTGATGGCGCTATTGGCTTACTTCATTGCGCTGCATTAATGGAATTTAAGAAGGAGATAATGTTGAAAGCATTCAGTCTAAGCCTAGTAACGGCTGCACTATTGGTTTGTAGCCCATTGCAGGCAGCAGAAACGGAAATCACGCTACAGATCCCAGAGATTGCTACGGCCCAGTACTATCGGCCATATGTTGCGGTATGGATAGAAAATGCTGAGCAGCAGCCGG
>CAZNXI010000001.1:0-66992 GCA_964577005.1 uncultured Rheinheimera sp. | reverse complement strand
TTATTGCACTCTGGCGCAAAGAGCCTGATTGGTTAAAAGATATTCGGCGGTTTTGGCGCAAAATAGGCCGCAGTGAGCCTGTTTTAGTTGATGCGATGACAGGGGCAACCCGCACTCCAGGTAAGTATCGCTTAAGCTGGGATGGTAAAGATGATCAAGGTGATGCTTTACCTGTAGGGAAGTACACCCTTTATGTGGAAGCTTCGCGCGAACAAGGCGGTCGCAGTTTGCAAAAAATCGATTTTGAACTGGATGGGCAGCCTCAGCAACTGAGTGCTGCTGCGTCAGAAGAGTTGGGCGAGTTGCAGTTTGTTATTAAATAAATACCCATCATGATTTAAAAAAGGAAAAATAGGATGAAAAAGCTTTTATTGGCTGCATTGCTTGCCGTATCGAGTCAATCGGTGTTCGCCCATACCTTATGGGTGATGCCAAGTCACTTTGTGTTATCAGGAGAAGATACTTGGATTTCGGTGGATGTGTCTGCGGCGAACATGACCTTTGTTCCCGATAAAGGTGTATCGCCAGATAATTTACATATCATTTTCCCAGATGGCCAGCGGCATAAGTTTGCGCAAAGTTACCAAGGTAAGCGCAAGTCGCAGGCCGATCATCAGCTGGTTGCTGAAGGCACCTATCTGATTGAAAATGGTGGCGCACCGCGCTATTTCACGATGTATGAAGTGAATGGCGAGCGCAAACGTATTATGGCAGATAAAAAAGCGGCTAGTAGTCAGCTACCTATTGGCGCAACCAAGGTCACAACAAGTCGCAGCCAAAGTAAAGCGCTGGCCGTAGTGACGGTTAAAGCTCCTAATCGTACGGCGATACATCCCAAAGGAGAGGGCTTTGAAGTGAACTTTGTTACGCACCCAGCGGATTATGTGGCAGAAGAACAGATCCAATGGCAGTTATTATCCGATGGTAAAGCTGTTTCTGGCGTAAAAGTGGAACTGTCGCGGGAAGCGGAGTTATATCGTAATAATGCTGGGCGCATCACCTTAGAGACGGATGCTGAAGGCAAACTGCTGTTCACCCCAGCAGAGGCCGGGCGTTATTTACTTGAGGCTAGCTACCAAGACAATACGCCTACCGCACTGGCTGATATGCAGAGAGCCTCTTTGACGTTAACCTTTGAAGTGGGTTTACCGTAAATTGTTCTACCGCAGGCATTGTTAGATGCCTGCTATGTTACACAGCTTACGCAGGCTTAAAATTGCAGGCAGTGGCTTAATCCGCTGCCTTAATCATTTTCAGATGCGGAATATCATCTTCTAAATAAGGTTCACTAGCAGGTTTAAAACCAAGCTCTTGATAAAAGCGCTGTAAATAACATTGCGCCGAGATATGGATATCGGTCTTTGGCCAGAGCGCCGCCGTCTCTGCGAGCGTTTTTTCCACTAAAATTTTCCCCAAGCCTAAACGTCGAGCCGTTTGCGAGATGCAAACGCGCCCTATACCTGGAAAGCCAGCAAAGCTCACATTGGGTGCTAAGACTCGAGAGTAGGCAATCACTTTATCGCCTTTTTTCAAAATAATGTGGCGGGTTTCTGGATGTAAGTCTTTATCATCCAATTCTGGATAGGGACAATTTTGTTCAACAACAAATACATCTACCCGCAGTTGTAAGAATGAATACAGTGTATGGGTATCTAACTCATTAAAGGTGAGTACCTGCCAATGCATTTTTCAGCCCTATATTGTTATTTTCATTGCACTATAGCAGAGCATAGGCTGCGGAGGCTATTGTCAAAAAAGACTAAGTCAAATTTTCACCATCGTTCCATGGTTTTGTCATAAAATTGCAAAGGCAGTATGGCATGCTTGCAAATATTTTTTCTGAGATTGGCGCGCACAATGACTAAACATAAAATAAACGAGTTCGATATCTCTGGTATTGAACCACAAGCGAATTTTTCCGCAAATCCTGAGTTTCAGCAAGTTTTAGAAAGCCGTTTAAATCGTCGTCGGTTTTTGCAAGGCGCTGTCGCTTTGGCGGTAGGCAGTTTTATTGGTAGCAGTTTAACGGGCTGCGATACGAAGGTGACGGCAGTCAGTGCTGCGGTTAAAAAAGGGCTATTAGGATTTGAAGCCATTGCCACAAACCGCTTTGATACGGTAACCGTACCCGCTGGCTACAGCGCCAAACCTTTTTTACCTTGGGGCACGCCATTATTGCCAAGTGCCGCACCTTATAAAAATGATGGTAGTAACACGGCAGCTGAACAAGCCATGCAAATTGGCTCACACCATGATGGTATGCATTTTTTCCCCATGGATGTGAAGCAAGGGGGGCAAAGTTCAGATGAGGGCTTACTGGTCATAAATCATGAATATTGCGATCCAAAAATATTACATGGCGCTGTTGCCGAGGTATTACCTCGCCCCGCGGAACAAGTCCATAAAGAGTTGGCCGCACATGGCATTAGCGTGGCCCATATCAAAAAACAGGCTGATGGCCAATGGCAGCTGCAACAAGACAGTGCCTATAACCGCCGTATTACCGGTATGACACCGATGGCGTTAACAGGTCCTGTGCGTGGTCATGCCAAGGTGCAGACTCAATATAGCCCTGAAGGTTTAGCAACACGCGGTACTTTAAATAACTGCTCACATGGTGTAACGCCTTGGGGAACTTATTTGACCTGTGAAGAAAACTGGGCGTTACTCTTCGTTAACCGCGATATAAAGATGCCTAGGGAGCATCGACGTTATAGTGTTTCAGAGATGCACAGTATTATGCACTGGGAATCTGCTGCTCCTGAAGATGCCATTTTACAGCGTTTTGATGCCTCAAGCCTTGCTGAATCTGCTACAGCCGACTTCCGCAATGAGCCTAATACTTTCGGTTGGATCGTTGAAATCGACCCCTTTAATCCACAAAGCACACCCGTAAAGCATACCGCCATGGGACGTTTTGCGCATGAGGGCATTATTTTTGCAAAACCGGAAATAGGTAAACCGCTGGTGGCTTATTCTGGCGATGATGCGCGTTTTGAATATATTTATAAATTTGTTAGTGCACAAGCTTATGATCCTGCTACAGCTGGCCCACATTTACTGGATACAGGTACCCTGTATGCGGCGCGTTTTAATGATGACGGTTCGGGTGAATGGTTACCCTTAGATGTGACGAATGCTGACTTTATGGCAAAAGCGGCGGCTGCTAAGGTCGAGTTTAGCGATCAAGCAGACCTACTGCTTAATACGCGTTTAGCGGCAGATATCGCTGGCGCGACTAAGATGGATCGCCCGGAATGGGGTGCTGTGCATCCCGAAACGGGGGAAGTGTACTTTACTTTGACTAACAATAGTAGACGACATAACTCACAGTTGAATGCTGCTAATCCGCGTTCCAGTAATACACAGGGACATATTATTCGTTGGCGCGAAGAGGTGGGTAGTCGTTTTAATTGGGATATCTTTTTATTAAGTGGTGAGGCTTATACCTACACACCGCAGCACCAATTTATGCTAACTGAAGAAAATCATCATGCTTCGCCTGATGGTTTGTGGTTTGATCCTAATGGTTTACTCTGGATCCAAACCGATATGTCGGGTAGCCAATTACGTGAAGGTGCTTTTGGTCATAATCAGATGTTAGTGGCGGATGTTGTTTCACACACAATTAAACGTTTCTTAGTTGGTCCTGTGGGCTGCGAGATTACAGGTGTGGTAATGACGCCTGATTGTCGAACGATGTTTGTGAATATCCAGCATCCTGGAGAGGGATCCGGGCCATATAGTTTCAGTAGTACTTGGCCAGATCGGGGCACGCGTCGACCACGCTCTGCCACGGTAATTATTACCAAAGATGATGGCGGTGTTATTGGCAGCTAAGTCAGTGATAACTAAGCGCCAACGATAAGGATAGTGCCAACTACTGTTAGAAGGGCGCCTAACCAGGCGCCCCAAGCAGGACGGCGTTTATACACTAACCAAAGCATCGGCAGTACGAGCACCGGACTGACCGACGACAGCATCGCTACCCTGCCAACTTCACCGTGTTTAAGGGCTTGTAAAATAAAAGTCATGCCCAATACCATGGATAAGGTTGCATTAATGATCACTAAAGAGAAAATGCGACCGGTTAAAGGCAACAGGCTTTGTGCAACTTTAAACCCGAGCAGTAAAAATAGTAAATGGAGTATAAAACCTGTTGTCATTCTGACCGCCGAGGCTGCTATGGCATCAACTGCCGTTAGCATTAGAGGCTTGAGCATTAGGGTAGATATGGCTTGGCAAACTGCCGCCAATAAGCCCAAAGCGATACCCAGACTGATCCCGTGTTGCTGACTTTCCCATTGATGTTGTTCGTTTTGCCTTTTACCAAACAAAATGGCAATCATGACACCACTAAGCAGTAATGAGCTACCGATAAGACCAAGTCCCCATAGGGTTTCACCTAACCAAAAATACGCAAGAACGACCGAGAATAAGGCATGGCTAGCAAACAACACACCTGCTCTGCGCGGGCCAAGCCGATTCATTGCTGCGAATAATGCGGTATCGCCAATAAAAATCCCTATAGCCCCGGAAAGTGCTAGTAAGCTGATGCTTTCACTAGATAAGGTTTGCCAGCCATTATTAAATAGCGTCATGAGCCACAATAGCACCATGGCAACCAACATCCGATAACGAGTAAATGCAAAAGCACCTAAATGGGTTGCAGCCTGCGCTGAGAGCAAACTACCAAAGGCCCAACAGGCGGCTGCTAATAATGCAAGATATTCAAAAGACAAGGGTTTCGCCGTTAATAGAATCGATAGGTTGGCAACTCTATATTGAGCAAAGTTGCCACATTAGTTTTATTTAAAGCAAACTGGTTTAGTACTGGGTATTAATTTGAAAGCGGTTAACGTTAAAAAATTCCCGATGATAAATAGCGATCGCCTCGATCACAAATGATGGCCACGATTACTGCATTGTCGATTTGCTCTGCGATACGTAGGGCCGCATACACCGAACCACCAGAACTCACTCCCGCAAAAATACCTTCTTCTTTGGCCAGTTTTCGCATGGTATCAAGCGCATCTTCTTGAGAGATATCAATAACCTGATCCACTCGCTCTTGCTCGAAAAAGCCTGGTAAATATTCCACCGGCCAGCGGCGGATCCCTGGAATGCTGGCGCCTTCGGCAGGTTGTAAACCAATAATTTGAATCGCAGGGTTTTGCGTTTTCAAATAGCGCGACGTGCCCATAATGGTGCCTGTGGTTCCCATGCTGGATACAAAGTGCGTAATAGTACCTTGGGTTTGTTGCCACAGCTCAGGCCCGGTACTGGCAAAATGTGCTGCGGGATTATCCGTATTATTAAATTGATCCAGTACTATGCCTTTACCTTCCGCTTGCAGCTGTAACGCCAGATCACGCGCGCCTTCCATCCCTTGCTCTTTACTGACTAAAATCAATTCTGCGCCATAAGCGCGCATAGAAGCCTTGCGTTCTTCTGTCGCATTGGCTGGCATAATTAACGTCATCGGGTAGCCTTTTATCGCGGCGGCCATCGCCAAGGCGATCCCGGTATTGCCACTGGTGGCTTCGATAATGCGATCGCCGGGTTTAATACTGCCACGACGCTCCGCTTCGTTAATCATATTCAGCGCTGGGCGATCTTTGACCGAGCCAGCCGGGTTATTCCCTTCCAATTTACACAGTACAATGCTGTTGGTGTGGCTGGCTAAACGCTGCAGTCGGACTAAAGGGGTGTTACCCACATAGGCTTCGATAGTTGGGAAATTCATAAATAGGCCTCGTTATTAAATAGTCTCAGCAGTTAATGTGGTTAGCCGCAGCAGGTTATCACAAAGTACCGCAGCCGCAATGCCGACATTAAGTGACTCCGCTTCACCAAAAGCAGGGATAGTGATCTTACGATTGACCAAAGCGCCCACCGCATGACTAATGCCATTGGCTTCGTTACCTAAAATGATAAAGCCCCCCTGTTGCGGCAAGCGAAGTTCATGCACACTTTCGCCATCGAGATAGGCACCATAGATAGGCATCTCGGTTGACGATAAAACGTCAGTCAAGGATTGGTAATGCAGCTGCACTCTTAAAAATGAGCCTTTTGCAGCAGCAACAACTTTCGGATTAAAACAGTCGGCAGTGTCGGGAGAGCATAGAATATGCTTTATGCCATACCAATCTGCTATCCGGATGATCGTGCCCAGATTACCGGGGTCGTTAATGTTATCCAGAACCAGCGTCCAGTTTGCCGCGGTGGGTGAGAAAGTGGGCCATGTGGGCATAGCAACCACAGCTAATGCCGCATCATTACTACTAAAAGTGCCGACTTTAACTAGCTCGACGCTGTCACAGCTTTGCAACACCGGTACCTTTTGCGTAGCAACTGGATGTGCAGAGATAAAGTGCTCCGTAGCAAACAAGGCCACCACAGTCCAGTTAGAGGCTAAAACCTCAAGCACCGCTTTTTCACCTTCAACAAAAAACAGCTGTTCCGTTTTACGATTTTTTTTCAGGTGAAGCGCTTTAATCAACTTGGTCCATTTATGGCTTATCATGCTGCAGACTTTTTTAAGTAAACACTTTGCCTATTTTACCCAGACTTTCCGCTGCTGTCTGGATAAAAATCCACATTAACACTGATGCAGCTTAAACGCGTTTTTTCAGTTTTGCCCTTGACGGTTATCGGCAGTATCACCATCTATTAAGGAGTAACAAGGAAACCATTCGTTGCGGCAGTGGTCTTTAGTGATAGTCGCTGCAAAAATTCTTAACAGGAGTACCTTATTATGCAAATACAAATCAACAGTGATCGCCACATTCAGGCCGATGAGCGCTTGGCCGAATTTGTGCGTGATACCCTCAGTGCAAAGTTAAGTCGTTTTGCTGATCATATTACTCGCATCGAAGTGCACTTGAGCGATGAAAATAGTAGTGCTAAGCATGATGGGAATGACAAACGCTGTTTGTTAGAGGCGCGTTTTGAAGGGCAAGAGCCGATTGCCGTCACTGAACATGCGGCAACGGTTGGCCAAGCGCTAACGGGTGCAGCTGAAAAGCTACAACGTAAGTTGAGTTCTTTAGTCGGGAAATTAAGAGACAAACAGACAAGAGTGGGCGCGGTTGCTTTTGAAGAGGCTGAGGATCTTAACCAGTAATTGGTAGGACTAAGCTTGCTACGCAGCCAATCCGTGCATATGGTCAGCTGCGTGGCATTCTATAAACTGAGTTGGCTAGGGTTGTTTAGAAAGCAGTATCTGTTGTAACGGCGCCGCTAAATGGCCCAAATCCTTACGTAACACGTGACACATAGCAAAAGGTGCCAGAGTGACTCTGGAAATATTGTTAAGTTGTTGTTGTTCTAGATAAGCCTCTGCTGATAATTGATCTTCTAGCACCACATCTGCCCTACCTTGTAAAAGCATGCCAAAAGCTTGCTCCATACTGGTTACTGTTAATCTATTTCCTGCAAATGAAGTAAGCTCTGCCATTTTTAAACCCCTGACATGGACAACGATAAGCTCAGTGTTGTCTTGCCAATTCGTCAATATGTCAGCTGTTAGGCTGAATGCTTGCAGATAAAGATCACCGAGTTTGGCCTGAATCGTGATCAGATTTTCGTTTTCAAGTTGGCAAATTCGAAATAAATCCGCATCAAGCTGCAGGTTACTGACCAAATGTAAACGTCGTTGCGAGGGCATTGGAATAAAGAGGACTTGCTTGCCCAGCTGCTGATATGCCTGTTGTAGTTGGTTTTCTATGTAGATACTTTTTGAAGATGGGCTTTGTGTAGTACCAATTAAAATAGGCTCAGCACTTAAACATAAAGGCAGAGTCGCAAAAAGCAGCCCTAGTTTCCGCCAGAAGCTGTTTCTGGCGGGGGTGGCAGGCTTAACGTTTAAAACGTTGCTGGCCATGGATCCACGTCTCTAATGTGGTGGTTTGCCACAATTCTGCAGCCGGTATCTTAAAGATATCTCGATCAACCAAGATAAAGTCAGCCCAGCTACCTGGGGCAAGTGTACCCATGGTATCTTCCTGAAAGGCACCATAAGCTGCATCGACGGTAAATGAACGGAACGCCTCAACCAGTGTGAGTTTTTGCTCAGGTAGCCAGCCACCCTCAGGTTGATTTTGTTGATTCTGTCTGGTTACTGATGCATGCAAGCCATGAAAAGGGTTGGCGAGTTCCACTGGGAAATCAGAGCCACCGACAATGATGCTGCCTTGATCGATAAAGCTGCGCCAAGCATAAGCCCCCCGTAAGCGGGCAACGCCCAAGCGATCGCCTGCCATATTCATATCTGAGGTAGCGTGTACCGCTTGCATTGCCGGTAAAATATGTAGCTGTTTAAAGCGTGGGATATCGCGTGGCGAGACGACTTGCGCATGCTCGATGCGGTGACGACTCCGCTGAAGCGTTTCTTTGGAGCTAAGCTGCTCAAAACGATCCAATACCAAGCGGTTAGCTCGGTCACCAATCGCATGCACATTGGCTTGAAAGCCAGCCTCTATCGTTAAGCGCATGATTTCTGTCAGGGCATCCGGCTCAGTGACTAATAAGCCTTGTTGACCAGGTTGATCGCTATAGTCCGCCAGTAAGGCGGCACCTCGGCTACCCAAGGCACCATCACCATAGATTTTAACAGAGCGAATATCTAACCAATCGCTGACATCATCAATAATGCCTCTTTTAAACCAATCTGCCAATTCAGGATCTTTAGCCGATAACATCGGGTAAATACGTACACCGAGTTTTTGCTCTTGTTGTAGTTGTTGGTAAAGCTTAACAAGCTCTGTCGTTACGCCTGCATCATGCACAGCAGTAATACCTAGTGCGAGTAAATGCTGAAAAGCAGTTTCTAACGCGGCACGTTTTTCTATCATGCCGGGCGCGGGGATCTTACGTTGTACTAAATACATGGCGTTATCAATTAAGACGCCGGTAGGTTCGCCTTGAGCATCTCGTATAATCTCTCCCCCAGGAGGATCCAGTGTGTCTTTATTGATGCCTGCCAAGGCTAAGGCTTTACTATTTACCCAAGCCGCATGCGCATCAATCCTAACCAAGTAAACGGGTTTATCTGCTACGAGCTCATCTAAGCTCGTTTTATTTGGAAAGGCTTTGCTGTCCCACAGTACTTGATTCCAGCCTCGACCCACTACCCAAGGTTGCTCTGGATTGTGCTGCGCAAAGTTCGCTACAGCCGCAGCCGAAGCGGTTTCACTGGCAATACCGCGAAGATCCGCTTGTTTCAGGTATTCCCCTAAACCCAAAATATGACCATGACCGTCAATTAAACCCGGTAGCAGCGTTTTACCCTTACCATCAATTTTTCTCGCTTGCTCGTATTGTGATACTAGCTCAGCAGAGCCTCTCGCCAATATTTGGCCACTTTGGTCATCAAAAACCAGTGTTTGAAAGTTAATCAACTGACGATTTTCAGCAAAACCGTAACCTTGAATATTGTGAAAGACAACAGGTTCGGCCTGAGTGGTAAAACTAACAAGCGAGAAAAGCAGAAATAAGGGTTTTAATTGCATAATTTACCTGTCGTATTGCTGATATTTTATTCAAACTATATCAGCTCTTTAAGTAGAAGGGCATAGCCAAATACACCGCTATCGAATTAGTGATAGATAATGAGTGCATGCTAAGTCCCTGCTACCTGATAAAAATAGTGATAGGCACAATTTTTTTATGTGAATTTTAAGCGTTATCTGGTAAAAGTTTATTATCTGAAGCAAAAATGAACTAAGCGGATTTTTTGCGAAAGGACAGGACAGATAAACCGCAATTAAAAAGGCAATAGTAAGGATAAAAAAGTTATACTATTACATAAAGTGAACTTTTTTTGTCGCGCAGTCTCTGATGTTCGGCTTGTATTAAGGCATGCTCAATGCCTACTTAAATTTTTATCATTTTGAATAAATTAAGAACGCCAATTAATGTTAAACAGTTTTTTTGTAGATTTTCGACGTATCCTCCCGCAGGGCCATCAGCGCTTAATGTTGGTTTGTCTGTTATTTATTACGTTATTACTAGTGTGGCCCACTTCGCAACGGACAACGCAAAGAGGTATGGGGCTTCTGCCGTTACTGTTGAGTACCGGTTTGCAACATGCGCCAGATAAGCTTGAACAGTTACCCTTAAGCCAGCTGGTAACTTGGTTCGATAACAAATTGCGCACTGTGCCGGTTGACGATCCCTTTGTTAAAGTTTACAACATTGAGACCGGTGATAGCCTTAGTCGTATTTTCTCGCGTTATAACTTAGGTTATCAAACTGTCCAGCAAGTGATGGCCGCTGATGAATCGTTATTAGCTTTGGATGTCTTACACCCCGGTCATCGTTTAACTTTGCAATTGAATGAAGCAGGTCAATTGCAAAGTATGGAGCTCTATATTCATGCAGGCAAAAAGGTCTTGTATGAAAGAGTTGCCGCGGATGAGTTTGCTTATCAAGAACTAATTGACGAAGGTATTTGGAAAAAAAATATCCTGACAGGCGAGATTTTTGGCAGTTTTTATACTTCCGCACAACGAGTTGGTTTAACTGATGTAGATATTTATAATATCAACCAGCTTTTTAAAGACAGAATTAACTTTTCCCGAGATATTCAGGCTGGGGCGCAATTTCAGGTGCTGCGAAGTGAGAACTTTGTTGAAGAGCAAAGCACTGGTCAAAGTCGCATTGAGGCAATCCGTATTTTAAACCGGCGGCAAATTTTGACAGCCTTTATGCATGATGATGGTCAATACTACGATGCGAATGGTGATAGTTTAGAAAGAGCTTTCTCGCGTATTCCTCTGCAAAATACGGTTCGCGTTAGCTCACACTTTAATCCGCGACGTTTACATCCGATTACTAAGCGGGTTTCGCCACATAATGGAACAGATTTCCCCTTACCTATTGGTACACCGATATTAGCGCCAGCAGATGGTGTAGTGACCCGTATTGAAAACCATCCTTTTGCCGGTAAATATATTGAAATTCAGCACTTTGGCGGATACAAAACCCGCTATTTGCATCTGAGCCGTTTTAATGTGCAACGTGGTCAACGGGTGACCAGAGGTCAGCGTATAGCACTTTCTGGGAATACTGGTCGTTCTACAGGGCCGCATTTGCACTATGAGCTGCATATTAATAACAGACCTGTTAACCCAATGACTGCGCATATTCCGGTTGCTCGACCTGTGCCGGCTGAGGCAAGGGCCGCTTTTGCAACTCGAGTAAAACAATTAACCGCAGAAATGGAACAGCAAAGCGTGTCAGCTAAACAACAAAGTACTAAAGAATCGTTGGTTGCAGATTGATGTTTCACTTAATTGCCCCGCTAAACGGGGCAATTTTCTTGAATAAAAACAGGGTTAATATTTTGCAGCCTGACCTTCAGCAGGTAACGACTGCAAAATAAATTCACGTAAATCGTCATTCGATTTTTTCAAATCTTCATAACGTAAATACATCATATGACCACTGCGATAACCTTTAAAACGTAAACGGTCTTTCATTTTGCCACTGGGATCTAACTGCCACATATTGTATTTGGCATCAAAGTAGTTTGTTGCGCCATCGTAGTATCCGGCTTGCGTCAGCACACGTAAATAGGGGTTTTGTGCCATAGCTTGGCGTAGGTTCTCGCCAGTATTATCATTGCTACGATCCCAAGGGTGTACATTACCGAACATATTGTATTTTATGTCAGTTTTGTAGTTTAGCTCCGTTCGTAAGTAGTGGTTAATCGCTGGCGTAAAGGAGTGTAGCCAAGAGGTTAATTCTGCCCAATAATCTGGTCGCTCACCTACGTCATTTTTATCTAATCCAAGATAACGAGAATCTAAGCGGCCTACTGTAAATCCACGATCACGCAGTAATTCTTTCCAGAAATACGCTGTACTAATATCTAAGTTTGAGCGCATGACATTTTGCACACTGATCCCAGAGTAGCGACTAACTTGTTCAGCAATGCGCTGTTTGTCAGCCTCTGGTAGCGAATTGCCTCGAGCGAGCGCGGGTAAATATTCGTTTAGGGTAAATTTTTCAACTTCTGGCAGAATATCGTACAAGTCTTTTTGTTGTAAATCGGCAGCTAGCGCCTTGTGATACCATGCGGTTGCGGCAAAGTACGGCAAACGGTTTGCAGCTTTAACAGGCCCTTGCCGTTCAATACCAATATCGGTTGGTGAAACTAAGATTACGCCATTTAAATACATCCATTGACTATTTTGTAGCGCTAATGCTAAGCCTGCAACTCGGGTCGTCCCGTAGCTTTCACCAATTAGAAATTTAGGTGAGGGCCAGCGCTCATAACGATGCACAAAGGTGTTGATCCAGCCTGCTAAATAGTTCACATCCGCGTTCACACCAAAAAACATCTTCTGTTGTTGTTCGCGTGAAGGCATCTTACCGTCTGGCCCTGGTAAAACACGAGAATACCCAGTATTGACTGGGTTTACAAAAACGATATCGGCAACATCTAGTACCGAGTAAGGATTGGTTTTCACACCATAGGGTTGCACCGGATAGCCTTCACTGTCAATGACTAATGCCTTGGGGCCAGTATAGGCAATATGCATCCAGACGGAAGCTGAACCGGGTCCACCATTAAACGAAATCAATAACGGGCGCTTGCTGTTATCTTTAATATCGCTACGTTGATAATAGGTATAAAACAAGGTTGCGGTTGGATGCCCATTCTCATCCCACACGGGTTGCGTGCCGGTAAAGGCTTTATAGCTGATACGTTGCCCATTAATCTGGGTACGATGTTCGGTCACTACTGCACTATCGATGTCAATACTGATAGCGTTTTCATGGGTTTTAGGGTTATTTGCCAAGACGTGAGAGGGGAAGGTTAACGTTAACCCTAGACCTACTGCGACTATAGCGAGATAGTATTTTGCGAGCATAAAGCATTCCATTTTTATAATTAAACAGATCAAGTTCAACATAACCATAGCGTTAAATAAGTCACAAGCGAAGTGAGTTGCGATTGGCGGCTGAATTTTAGGACAGAGTGCTGCTAATAACAAAATCCACAGTAATAATGCAAAGCATTCTTAATTGTATATGTATGATATTAAACATTTTTTTGCCAAAAGCGCTATTTTGCTCTATGCTGTAAACATTAACGTTATTAGCAGGAGTCTGTTATGCATGGTCACCCACAGGTACTAAGTAAATTAAATGAAGTACTTACCGCAGAGCTTACATCAATCAATCAGTATTTTTTGCACGCCCGCATTTATAAAAATTGGGGTTTAAAAGTGCTGAATGATGCCTGTTATAAAAAATCGATAAAAGATATGAAGCAAGCCGATGCCTTGATTGAGCGTATTTTAATGCTGGAAGGGTTACCTAACCTGCAGGCGCTTGGCAAGTTGCGTATTGGTGAAGATACCCCTGAGATGTTGCAGTGTGATTTAGATTTTCAGGTGGAACAATTACCCTTATTAAAAGCCGCGATCGCACTTTGCGAAAGCTTACAAGATTATGTTAGCCGCGATTTGCTTACCGAAATTCTGGAAGATGAAGAAGAGCATTTAGATTGGCTAGAAACACAGCAACATCAGATTAGCGTGTTAACGCTGGAAAATTATTTACAAGCACAGTTAGGGGGTGAGTAATGCAGGGCAGTTCTAACGTAATCGATGCATTAAATGTCTTGTTGGCTAATGAGCTAGCTGCGATGGATCAGTATTTCATTCATTCCCGTATGTATCACGATTGGGGTTTGCAGAAGTTATTTGAGCGTATTGACCATGAATTTGATGATGAAAAAGGCCATGCTTCAGCACTAATCGAACGGATTATTTTTCTAGGTGGCACGCCTGATATGAGTAAGCGTGATGCTATTCATGTTGGTAAAGATGTGCCTGCTATGCTGCAAAATGATTTGAATGTTGAATATGCTGTGCAAAAATTATTAAAGCAAACTATGGCGCTATGTGAGCAAGAGCAAGACTTTGTGACCCGCAATATGCTGCAGGGATTACTGGATGATACTGAAAATGATCATGCTCACTGGCTTGAGCAACAGTTGCGTTTAATTAAATTATTGGGTTTACCGAATTATCTGCAATCACAGCTTTAATCAACAATAGCGCTGCCCTTCTTGCGGCAGCTATATTGCCATATAGGGATGATATAGCTGCCGAATGTTAATAATAAATAATTTGTTAGTGAATACTGCTACTCAATAAAGCCATGGCTATAGTTGGTGTGTTAGTCATATTGGCATTATAGCTTAAGGTATGCCGATATATTTCGCGCCGTAAACTACAACATTCCTGTAATAGTACTACACTGGCATTATCTGCTGCATCCAGCTGTTGTTGTAACAGTTGTAATCTGCTTAAGGCTCGTTTTAATAAGCTGTGACATCTGCGCCAACGTTGCTGCCGTGCATAGACTTCAGCTAAATTCTGAATCGCAATGGATAAACAGATGACTAAGTCAGCGGTTGTCGTTTGGTTGCTGGATAACATCATGATTCGAGGTTGAGCTGTCTGCTTATGCAGCTTCAGCGGTAAGTGGTGTCGAATCAGCAAAATACTATGTAAATAATATTCACTGGCTAATTGCCATTGCGCTTGTCGAAAAGCCAGATTGCCTTGTCGTTGTAAGTGTTGCCAATGTGCGAGCGGGTCCATAATGACTCCATTGATTCCGGTTAATCTGATTGCCTGAAATGACAACTCTAATGTCAGACATCTTGGCTTGCTTTTTTATTATATGCAAATGATAATGATTATCAATAATAAAAAGGAGATGTTATGGCTTTTGTGTTACCGGAATTACCCTATGCTTATGATGCGCTGGAACCTTATATGGATACCCAAACCATGCAGATCCATCATCAGCGGCATCATCAAACCTATGTGAATGGCTTAAATCAAGCGCTAACGGGCACAGATTATGAGCATTGGTCGCTGATGGCGTTACTCATGGACTTTGCAAGTTTACCCGTGTCATTGCAGACAGCGGTGCGTAATCATGGCGGCGGGCATGCGAACCATTGTTTATTTTGGCAGGTCATGTCGCCTCATGGCGGCGGGGAGCCGCGCGGTGAACTTGGCAAAGCTATTCAATGTGAATTTGATAGTTTTACTACATTTAAACAACAGTTCACTCAGGCGGCGCTGAGTCGGTTTGGTAGTGGTTGGGCTTGGCTGGTGATGACTGATGAAGGGCGGCTACAGGTAACCAGCACCGCTAATCAAGATAGCCCTTTGCTGATGCAGCAGATCCCCTTACTTGGCTTGGACGTATGGGAACATGCTTACTATCTGAAATATCAAAATAAGCGACCAGAGTATATTGACGCATTTTTTCAGGTTATTAATTGGTCTGAAGTTGCCCGGCGGTTTGAGGAGCTGGCATGAGTAACCCTTTAGTGTTAAAAAAAGGCAGATCCTTAGGGCGAAAAATCCTAGGCTGGTTGATTATCGTCTTTGGTAGCCTATATGCTTTGCAGCAGTTTATCCTGTTATTGCAACAGCATGCGCATATACGCTATGCCTTTTATGCGGGGATGGTGGCGGCAGCAGCTACTGCAATAGGCGCATTACCTGCACTTTTTTCACGACGGTTGTCAGCCAGATTAAATGCGGCCATGCTGGGGTTTGGTGGTGGTGTTATGCTCGCCGCCAGTATTTTCTCGTTAATTTTACCCGCCTTACAATTGTTTAACAGCCATACCCCTTCTGCCGGTTCCTATGCTGGCGCGTTACAAGTTGCCTTAGCGATATTGGCAGGGGCTGCGGCAATGATGCTGCTAGAGCGTCTGATACCGCACGAACATTTTATTAAAGGCGCGGAAGGGCAGCTTGCGAAAGCACTAAAACGGAGCTGGTTATTCGTACTAGCAATTATGCTGCATAATATTCCTGAGGGACTAGCTATTGGTGCGGCCTATGCGGGGGGCGAGGCAACGGGGGCATCAGCTTTAGCAACTGGCATTGCAATTCAGGACATTCCTGAGGGATTTGTTGTCGCTATGGCTTTACTTGCAGTGGGTTACCGTCGACGCACCGCGCTTGCGGTTGGTATGCTCTCTGGTTTAACCGAGCCGATCATGGCGGTTTTTGGTGCTGCAGTTCTAGGTGCATCTGCATTATTACTGCCTTGGGGCTTGGCTTTAGCCGCTGGCGCTATGTTGTTTGTGATTAGTCACGAGATGATTCCGGAGTCGCATCGGCAAGGACATGAATTATCCGCCACCAATGGTTTAATGCTAGGCTTTGTGTTGATGTTAGTACTCGATACTGCCTTGGCTTAATGGCTGCGCACATAGATTAACTGAAAGCGAATCGCTTGCTGTTGCAGCCAATGATAGCAAGCGCGGGATAAACAATCTGTGGTTCGGCAATACAGAGTGTGCTTATTACCGTCTTGCCGCCTATTTAAAATTTGAAAGCTACCGCGTGGCATTAACCCTTGTTGTGCCAGCCATTCCGATATCTGGCTTGGAATAACAGGGGTATTATTTTGTAACTCGACAGATGCTAGCGCCTGGCAGAGCGGAACTTGCCAACTTTGGAAATAGACGCTCTGACAACCTGTTAATTGTTGCCTAGTCAACCAAAGCGCAACCTTGCTATAACTATTCTGAGTCTGCAAGTCTAACCATTCAAATGCATTAAACGAGATTACTCCTTCCTCTAAGGATAGTTCAAATTCATAGCCAAGATAGGTTTCTTTAATGCAGCGAAACTCCAGTAATCTTAGATGCTGCCACCCCGCATTTGGCGGAAAAAGTCGCTGTTGCTGGCAAGGCGCTGTAGTGATCCCTGAGTGCGTTTGCAAAGAAGGCCAACATTCTGCGACTAATCCTAACACTTTTTTGAGTAATGGCTTTCTAGTGAGCAAAGGCGTCTCTCCTAAGAAATAGTATTGTTGAAAAAAGGGGTAATACGCATTACCCCAAAATGCAGGATGAGCCACAAAGACCAGAGAGTGGCAGTCCTTTACCACACTTGCAATCCGTTGAATCGAGTATAATGGCTTTGCTCTCAAATGAAAATAGTTATCATTTAAATTAATTTTATCTGGCTTGCTCATTGTCATATTGTGATATTGTTACAATTTGGGTATATTGATACGATATAACATCTTGTTGATAGTGTAATAATGTGGTTTGGGGGAGTAATGATTAAGAAAAGTGCTTTGGCGCTGCTAATAGCTAGCACCTTAGGTGCACCTGCAGTTTTAGCGAGTACCATTAACGGTGTAGTACTTGATCCGCAAGGCCGTCCTGTAGCAAATGCTAAGATAACAGTGATAGGTAAAAACCTGAAAACGACCACCGATAATGAAGGTCGTTTTAGTTTAGCGGGTATTACCGTTGACCATGTAGAGTTGCATTTATCTGCTCGTCGCTATGGCCATCAAAATCAGCATCTCGATGTGCCGGCAGCAGGCTTACAAAATGTGCAGCTGACTATACAGCCGAGCCCGTTTGAAATTATTGATGTTACCGCAAGTCCCCTGCATGCATCGATTACTGAATCGGCTTTACCGGTTACGGTATTGGCAGGCGACCGTCTGAAAATGCAGCAAGCAGCCACTTTAGGCGATACGCTTAAGAATGAAGTTGGGGTGCATAGTAATTTTTATGGTGGTGTTGCCAGTAGCCCAATTATTCGTGGCTTAGATGGTCCTCGCGTATTAATTACCCAAAATGGCTTAGATGCGGGTGATGCTTCGCGGGTTGGCCCAGACCACAGTGTTGCAACGGAAGCCAGTACCGCAACGCAGATTGAAGTATTACGTGGTCCAGCTACGTTATTTTACGGCAGCGGCGCTATTGGTGGTGTGGTTAATATCGTGGATGAGCGAGTCCCGACTACCAGTACGCCGCGCGCTGAGTGGATGACTCAACTGCAAAGTGTTAACTCTGAGAAGCTGATCGCGGGCTCAGCCGCAAGTGGTAACGATTTGTTTGCAGTATATGTTGATGGTTTTTATCGTGACAGTATGGATTACAAAGCTGCAGCGGGTCATGCGCATTCTGATTCAGATGATCACGGACATGATCACGAAGATACACATGAAGGTGAGCATGGACATACTAAGAGTGACCGTATTGCTAACACCGCATCAACTGGCAAAGGCGGAACCTTCGGGGCTAGCTTATTTTTAGATAACGGTTTTGTGGGTGTCTCTTACGGTCGGTTAGAGCGTCAATACGGTATTCCAGGTCATAGCCATGGCGGTCACGCCCATGAAGAGGGGGCTGAGGAACAGGTATTTGCGGATAAGCAACAAGATCGTTTTCAGTTGCAAAGTAGCTTATTCTTCCAAAATAACTTTATTCGTCAGATCAATAGTCGTTTCGCTTACACTGATTATCAGCATGCTGAAATTGAAGGCGGTGAAGTAGGCACGACGTTTAAAAATAAAAGTCATGAAGGTCGGCTTGAGTTAATGCATCAACCGCTATTTCACTGGAAAGGCGGCCTGAGCCTGCATTACAAAAACAGTGATTTTATCGCGGATGGTTCTGAGGCATTTACACCTCCCTCAGATACCAGCATGTTAGCGCTAGGTTGGATGAGCGAGCGGCATTTTGGGCCTTTATTATTGCAGCTTGGTGCCAGAACTGAGCGCGTCACGATTAAAGCTAAGAATGTGCGCTTGCCAATGTTAAGCCTGCATGGTCATGATGACCATGACCATGACCATGACCATGACCATGACCACGGACATGATGAGCAGCATGGTCCCGATATCACCCGAGTATTTGATTTTGACAGCCGTTACAATCCCTATAGCTTATCAGCAGGTTTAGTCTGGGATTATGCGCCGGGTTATAATGTCGGCGTGTCGCTGTCTCGCTCAGAGCGCGCGCCAAGTGCTGCCGAGTTACTGTCGTTTGGCGCGCATATCGGCACTCGCAGCTACGAAATTGGTTCGCTGTTTGCCCTTAATGCGGCTGAAGAGGGTTTTGTGTTAAACCGCAACGGCTTTAAAACAGAACGTGCGACTAACCTTGATCTCACTTTCCGCAAGTTTGAAGGTGATTTTGGTTTTGTCGTAAACGCGTTCTATAACAGAGTCGATAATTATTATTATCAGCGTTTTACGGGATTATTTGCTGAGTTTGCGCATGCACACGGTCATGATGATCACGATCACGATCACGCAGCGCATGACCATGATGATCACGACCATGCTGAAGATAGTCATGATGGGCATGAAGATACGCATGAGCTTCCGGTCTATCTATACACCAATGAAGATGTCAACTTATATGGTTTGGAAGCGCAATTTGTTTGGCAATTTCATCCCAGTTATAACCTATTACTGCAAGGCGATTATATTCGAGCAGAGTTGAGAGCGGGAGGGGATTTACCTCGGACGCCGCCACTACGCTTACTCTCTACCCTGAGTTATGAAGGCAATGTCTTAGATGCCGATGTCACACTCGCCCGGTACTTTAAGCAATCTAAAACCGCTGAATTAGAGCAGGCGACTTCAGGCTATACCCTGTTGGATGCCTCAGTAAGTTATCGCTTTAATTTTGCCGGTCAGGAATTGGTCACCTACCTGAAAGGGCAAAACTTATTAGATCAGCGCGCCTTAGTACATACCTCCTTCTTAAAGGATGATGCCCCTTTACCTGGGCGCGGTATTGCCATTGGTCTGCGTGGACGTTTTTGATTTTTGATGGAACTTGGAAACAATACAATGAATGTGAAAACTTCAATAAAATATCTGTCTTTAGTGGTCTCTGTTGCACTATTGAGCGCTTGTGGCGACACCTCGGTCAATATTAATGAAAAAGAACCTATCATTATCGAAAGGCCAGATCATAATCATGACGAGGTTAATGCCGCAGGGCGTTTAGTGGTATCTGCAATTGACACTCCCTTTGTGCAAGTACTTGAATTACCAGCCAAGACAGAGTTAGACACCTTTATGGTTAGCGCTACGCCTGCTGCGCTTTATAGCAGTGGTGATTATCGCTATGCCGCTGTGGTGCAACGCAATCAGGATTTAGTGAATTTTGTTGATGGTGGTCTTTGGCAAGAAGATCATGTTGATCACTTGCATGATTATCAAGAAGCACCGCGTTTTATGCCATTTCAGTTAACTGGGATCAGACCTACGCATTTTCAGCAAGCACCGGGGCAGCTAGCCGTATTTTTTGATGGCAATAGCGCAACAGGTGCGCCAGCGGGTGTGGCGGTATTAACGGATGCGGAGATTGGTGAAGATCGTAATGACTTCCCGCAGTTAACGTTAACAACCCATCAGCATGGTGCGGCACAAGCTCGGGGTGAGTTCTTAATTAGCACCTTACGTGATGCGAATAGCAGTACCACTTTACCTGATCAAGTGGCTTTATATAAGAAACATGGCGATCATTTTGATGAGCTGCAAGTGTTTGCCGAGAAATGCCCTAATTTACATGGTAGCGCCCAAAACCATGATTTTATTGCCTTTGGATGTACAGACGGTGTCTTACTGATTGAGCAAAAAGGTGCTGAATTTACTGCAACTAAGCTAGCCAATACTGATGATTTCACCGGTACACTGAGAATTGGTAGTTTAGCTGGTGCACAAGAACCAGAGCACTTTATTGGTTTAGCGGGAGCGCATGTATTTGCTATCCACCCTGAAGATAACAATATGGCAAAGTTAGATTGGCAGTCAGGCGAGGCTACGGCAATTTGGGGTTCTGGTTTCGCCGATAGTAATAAACGTTTTGTCTTATTAGACAATACTGGGCACCTAACTATCTTTAGTTACAACGCTGAGCCTGCTGCTGGTCAATCTGCCTTTACTTTTAGATCTAAGGTCAAAGTGTCGGAAGCGGTGCTTAGTGAATTGCCTCTCGGCAGCCGTTTTCAACTCGCTATCTCAGCCTCTGATGATAAAGTCTATGTCACAGATCCTATTGCTAAGCAGCTGATTACCATCGATGTCCATGATGCTGAAATCAAATCGCGTAAGCAGTTGAATTTTACCCCGCATCGTATCACTTGGTTAGGTATTGCTAATCCAACCGATGATCATCACGATCATTAATGTTTAGTGAGTACCAATAAAGTTCGTTTCTTGGTGTTGTTTTGCCGCGCTGCTGAAAGTAACGCGGCTTTTTTTAAGCTAAAACCACCGTATGTTCAGCTTAATTTAATCAAAACAAATCTTAGTATTCATTGTATCTCTAGTTTTAGGTTAATTGTCTTACCTTAATATAAGCATATCAAACAACAACTTTGCGGCTAGGAAAAGGCCCACCATTGCAGTTAACTATAAAAGGTATAGATGATGACACGCTCTAAATTAACGACTTTAACAACCGCGTTTATGTTGATGACAACTAGCCAACTAGCTTTCGCAAGTTCCAAAGCAATAACCGAAAGTGAATTACAGGCTGCTCAAGAAGCCTGGGGCAAAGCACTAATCAGTATCAGTGAAGCTTACAGTAAAGGGGGGCGTGAAAATGCTGAGAAAACAGCACGCGCTGTGCTTGATGCGGCCTATGGCTACAATCTTGGCCCTGTTTTATTCAAGCCCACCTTAGCCAATGGCGAGCAAACGTTTCGGACGACCTATGACGGTGCTTTGGCCTATTTTATCGGGGGCAACAGTGCTTTTGCCGGTGATAGTGGTTTTGCTTTAAAAGGCTGGCAAGGATACGAATTTAACAATGCGGCCGTGCATATGAATGGAGATTTAGCCTTAACCATGGGACACGTTACGCTAACCAATAAAGATGGCAGTGTTACCACGGTAGATAAAACTTGGGGCTTTAAGAAAGATGAGCAAGGTGATTTACGTATCGTGTTGCATCACTCCTCTTTACCTTATTCTGCTGAATAAGCCCAACTGACTTTCACATATTCCCATCGATGTTTTTGCTGGTAAGGTCCTCTGCTTACCAGCCTTTTTGCCTAATTTATTCTTGCGCCTAGTTTACTCTTGCATTATTGCATAACCCAAGCCACGTCGAGTATGTAACAGTTTTACTGGATGGCTATCATCAATTTTTTTACGCAGCCGAGCCAGATAAACATCGACAATATTGGTTAAAGGATCTTCGTTTAATCCCCAGACATTGGTTAAAATGCGCTCTCGGCTGTAAACTTTGCCACTGTTACTCATCAATAATTCGAGAATCCCTAGCTCTTTTGCGGTAAGGCTCAACTCTTGGCCCGCTCGATGCGCTCGCATGGTATCCAAATCTAATACTAAGTCAGCTACTTGCAGTTGTCTCGAGTGTTCCTTATTGGCACTACGTTTTGCTAGGGCTTCTATGCGAGCAAGCAACTCTTCGAAATGAAAGGGTTTGCCTAAATAATCATCAGCGCCGGCACGTAGGCCTTTAACACGTTCATCCACTTCAGAAAGCGCCGACAAAATAAGAATTCTGGCACTAATTTGCTGACTGCGCAGTTGTTGGCAAATCACCAAACCATCAAGGTTGGGTAGCATGCGATCTAACACAATAACGTCAGGTTCAAATTGCTTGACTGTTTCAACCGCATTCAAGCCTTCTGTTAAAAGTAAGGTAAGGTAGCCTTCGGCTTTCAGGCCCCTTGATAAAAAGCCACCTACTTTTTCATCATCTTCAATAATGAGTATCTTCATCTATTTCTCCACTGAAAATAGGTAGGGTTAATAGCACTTGAGCTCCCTTTGGCAGATTTTTATGCAAGCTAATGCTGCCATCATGCGCTTCCATAATCGCTTTCGCAATACAAAGGCCAATTCCCAAGCCATCTGGGCGAGTTTGTCTGGCCATATTGCTGCGGTAATGTCTTTCAAATACCCGTTCCACATCTTCTTCGTTCAGCCCTATGCCTTCATCACTAAGATTGACTTGCAATTCAGTTTCATTAACTGCGAGTGTTAGCCATACCTGTGAGGTATGTTTTGCATAATACTTAGTATTTTCAGCGATAATACGTAATACACTATCGAATTTTTCAGTATCTAAAAGTAACCAAACCGATTCGTGCTCAGTATTAGGCCCTTGCCAGACTAGTTCAAAGTCGGATGCTAGCTGTTGGCGCAAGGTCGCAAGAATTTGTTGGCTAAAGTTTGCTACTGTTATTGGTTTTAAGCTGACTTGGCGCAGCCGATCTTCGCCACGCGCTAACATTAATAAATCATCGATGCGTCTGCTTAATTGCAGGGTCGAGGCTAGAATTCTGGAAAAGGCTTCTTTGTATTCAGCACTACTTTTATCATGACCTCTGAGGCTAATCTCGGCTTCACCCTGGATGCTGGTGGCTGGCGTTCTTAGTTCATGACTAATATCGGCCAACAGTTGTTTTTGCCGATACTCTGCCTGATAAAGCTGGTTTAATGCTTGTTGCAGTTGCGCTGTTCGATCTTGCACCAGCAGTTCTGCGGCAGAGTGGCTTTGTTTTTCCTTTTCAGCAAAGTTGGCAATATAACCCGACATTAAATTAAACTGCCTGGCCAGTTCTGCGAATTCTGCAGGGCCTGTTTCGGCAATCTTGTAATCAAACCGGCCTTGTTGTAATTGCTTGGTGCCATCCAATAACTGCTGTAAAGGGCGGCTAAGCGCTTTTGATAAATGATAGCCAATCACTATGGCGAAAATTAAACCGGCAATACTGATTAGCGCAATGGTGAGTTTTACTTTTTGTAGTGCCGCAAGTGCTTCTTGCTCTGTATTGCTTGCGCGCTCTTTTTGCTGAGCAATTGCTTGCTGCAGTATCTCCGATAAATCGGTATCTTGAAACTTATCAAATAAGCTTATTAACACCCGCCAGCGCTCGGCTTCATTTGGATTAGGGGCAATTTCGCTGGTACTGAGCGCATAAGCTAATGTCTGTAGATTACTTTGCAGTAATGAAATCACTTTTACTTGCTGCATGGTATGTTGCAAGTCGTTTTCATTTCTACTGAATAATTGATCTCGGATAGCTAACTGGTCTAGTTGATAGAGTTGATGTTTCATGCGAGAAAATAAGGTATCTCGAAAAGTGGTATTGGCATCTTCGGTGATTAAATATTCAGCTAACCAAACTTTTAAATGCTGCTTATCGGCTCTTAAGGAAATAAACTCCGTTAACATCTGGTTGGCAATGCGATTGCGCTCGGTATGAAACTCAGAGTTTTGATGTGCCCAAAAAGCGATTGCTGACTGCAATAAGATGATGGTTAATAACACACACAGCGAGATCACCAGTTTACGCAAATACATGCCATTAGCACCTGCTAAAATTTTTAATAATTGAGTATAAAGCGTATCGCAGGCGTAATCATGAAAATCAGGTTAAGTGTGTTATCAACTTGCCTTACCAAATTGGGTCAAGCGTCAGTAGCACGCGGGTACCTGCAACCACCGGTGAGCGATGACTAATAGCGTAGGTTTGAATATCCTCCCAGCCACTGCCTTTTAACAGCGCTACGTCACCAGTATTCAGAGCGTGACAGGTTGCAGGATCAGAGAGGGGGCCGCTATGCCACTCGGTGCCAGGGCCAGCGTAAGTACTGACTAAGCGACACACGAGATGGTCTGTATGAAACTTTGGGCACATGGGTTGTTGCAGTGCACTTAGCCTTACGCCAAGCTCTGCACAATCCATCAGGCAGGCGAAAATATCGGCTACCTGCTGTACATCGGCAATAAAAGCTTTTTTACCGTTAGCGGCTGGTAACAGCGTGTCCAACAACAGGCTTACGTCATGCAATGCTACCCGCCGTTGTATAGGGTGTTTTAACGCTATTAACAAGTCATCTGCATAGTGTTGTATCGACGGCGCTAGGTGGCGTTGCCAGATGCTTAAATTAACATCTGGCTCAAAAATCGTCGTTAAAACTGCAATATCGTCAGTTTGGTGCTGTCGTGCCGAGAGTAATAGCGGCTCTGGCGACAGGCTTGTCCATTGTAATGCTTGTATAGCCATTATGCCTCCAGTGTGCCTTGAAAAGGATTGGTTAAGTTTTGCCAGCTAACGCTCCCCAGCGCGAGTTCAGTATCGGTGAGTAAGGCTTGCTCAAGCTGTTGCAGCATGTCGGTTTTATTTAATTGCTGGCCGATAAACACCAATTCCTGACGGCAATCCCCAAAGGGGTCGTGAAATTGTGCCAGTATCGCCGCTTGCGATTCGGCATCATCCGGCCACTGCTCGCGTGGCACGGCTTGCCAGAATAAACCTGCCATCCCATAGCGGGCAATACCGCCGGCCTGATGCCATTGCCAGGCGTAATCTGGTGTACTTGCTAACCAAAAGTAGCCTTTCGAGCGCAGTAATTTGCCGGCTGGCCAATCTTGATGTAAAAAATCATAAAAACGCTGTGGATGAAACGGCCGCCGCGCCACAAAACTAAAGCTACCGATGCCATATTCTTCGGTTTCTGGCGTATGCTCGCCGCGCAGTTCTTGCAGCCAGCCTGGTGCTTGCGCGGCCTGCTCAAAGTCAAACAAGCCAGTATTGATAATCTGCGCCAGTGCGACTTTCCCTTGTACGGCCAGTAATTGCTTCGCTCTGGGATTGAGCGATTTTAAAATAGCTTGCAACTGGGCTAGCTGTGTCGAATCGACTAAATCGGTTTTGCTGATCACCAGCACATCACAAAATTCGACTTGTTCAATCAGTAAATCGGCGATGCTGTGTTCATCCTCTTCGCCCAAGCTTTCGCCGGCGCTGGCCAGATCGTTGGCTTCCTGATAATCTTTCAAAAAATTTACGGCATCCACCACGGTAACCATGGTATCCAGCCTTGCGATATCTGCTAGCCGACTACCGTCTTCATGTTCAAAGGTAAAGGTTTCGGCAATCGGCAGTGGTTCGGAAATACCCGTGGATTCAATCACTAAATAATCAAAGCGTCCTGCTTTGGCCAGTTTGCCGATCTCCAACAGTAAGTCTTCGCGCAAGGTGCAACAAATACAACCGTTGCTCATCTCGACCAGCTTTTCCTCAGCGCGGTTCAAGCTGACCTCTTTATTCACCTGAGCGGCATCAATATTGATTTCACTCATATCATTAACGATAACCGCAATCCGTAAACCGTCGCGGTTATGCAAAATATGGTTTAGTAAGGTGGTTTTACCGGCGCCTAAAAAGCCGGATAGCACGGTAACGGGTAGCGCTACTGGGGATGACATAGAATACGGACTCTTTGATATGTTATATTGTATCAATTATAGCGATATGTTAAGGCAAGTCTAGTTGAATTACTACTATCGATGTGGCTGTGCAGTTTCGCTGTCTGCGTTTACAGTTGCCGATTAGTGATCAACAGAAACCTTGTTTCAAACCCCTTTTTCTTTTAGTCTGCAGGCAAGTGTAAATAGGGTTTAAATATAACAAGTCAATGTCACTTGTTTACATTAAAAAGAGGTAAAGATGACAACTCCGGTTACAGAGCAACCGACAGGCTTTATTGCCTTTGTAGAGCGCATGGGGAAACGTATTCCCGATCCCGTGATCATATTTATTTATTTTCTGGTTGGCGCGCTCGTCCTGACCGCGCTAATTGGTGGCTTACAGTTTGAAACCCATGGCGCCGCAGGTGTGCCCGTGGTGCATGAGATTAAAAATATGCTGGCGCGGGAAAACGTGATCTGGCTATTTGATAATGCGCTGCTCGCGAATTGGTTGGGTTTTGGTGGCGGCGTATTAGGTGTGATCCTAATTGTGATGCTAGGGGTAGGGATTGCCGAACATTCAGGGTTATTTAATGCCATCTTAAAAAAGGTTAGTCGAGGCTTGCCGGTTAACTGGTTACCATTATTTTTGGTCTTTATCGGCATTATGAGTTCAATCGCCACCGACGCTGGCTATTTAATTCTGATCCCGTTAGCGGGCTTGTTGTATGCAGGGCTTGGTAAAAACCCACTGATCGGGATGGCTGCAGCTTTTGCCGGCGTTTCGGCCGGCTTTAGTGCCAATTTGATTCCAGCCACGCCAATTGATGTGATTATTGGTATGAATGCAAAGGTGTTTGCTGAGGCGCAGGGCGTGCCTTTTGTGAATGCAGCCGGTGAAGCCCTTACCCCTGCCACCATGCATTACTATTTTATTTTTATTTCTACTTTTGTATTGGCTGCCGTTGGTGCCTGGGTGACCTTGAAGTTTGTGGCGCCCAGATTGGAGCATAAACCTTATACGGTGCCAACCGATTTACAACTATCGGACTTTGATGTAACACCTGCAGAAAAGCGTGGCCTTAGAGCCTCTGGAATTGCCTTAGTCTTAGCTCTGGCGGCCATTACCGGCTTAGCTTTAGGTCCTTTAGCCAGCTTTACCAATGCGGCAGGACAGCAAGTCACGCCTTTTTTAAACAACATCATCCTTGTGATTACCTTTGTTTTTGCCGCTGTGGGGATTGCCTTTGGCGTAGCCAGTGGCAAATTTAACAGTATGCTCGATATTGTCAAAGCCATGGTTAAACAAATGGATACCATGGGCTATATCTTGGTACTAACCTTCTTTTGTTATAACTTTTTAGGGGTGTTGAGCTATAGCGGACTGGGCGCTTATATTACCTATCTTGGTGCCAACGCTCTTATCCTATTAGGCTTACAACAATATCCAGTGTTACTGCTTATTGGCTTTGTGCTGGTCACCGCCCTTATTAACCTGTTTGTAGGTGGTCTCACTTCAAAGTGGATGTTACTGGGGCCGATCTTTATCCCAATGCTTTACATTGTTAACCCTGCGATGACGCCCGATTTAGTCGCAGCGGCTTTCCGAGTCGCAGACTCTGCCACTAACGTGATTACGCCGATGATGAGTTATGCCGGTATTATCTTGGCCTTTATGCGCAAATATAATCCGGAGCTAGGCTTTGGTGACATGATTGCCATGATGTTGCCTTACTCCATGGCTTTCTTGGGCGCTTGGATTTTGCTATTAGTAGGTTTCTTTACTTTCGGCATTCCGCTGGGTTTTTAGCATCTTAAATAGTTCAACCTAAGTATCAAGGCGTTATAGAGTAAGGTGCTCTATAACGCCTTGTGTTGTTACTATTAGTTCTGACAAGATGAATCTTAAAGTCAACGCCACGAGTAGTTGAAGTGCAGATAAAAACCCTTTAGCATTGTGTTATGTTATAACATTATGGATGGGTTAATATGTCAACCAAGCTGCTAATTAAACACGCTAAGACGTTACCCTTATTGCTAGGCAAAAGTGACGACGCCGAGGTCATCATCGATGTGCGGATCCGAGATGGCCGGATCGCTGAAATAGGTCAGGCTTTAGTGAGCCAAGACGATGAGCGCTGTATAGACGCAACAGGCTTATTTTTATCTCCGGGGTTATTTGATCCGCAAGTGCATTTCAGAGAGCCTGGCATGGAGTATAAAGAAGATATTGCCTCTGGAAGTCGCGCAGCGGTCAAAGGTGGTTTTACTGCAGTGGTATCGATGCCAAACACCTCGCCGGTGGCAGATCATCCCGATGTGATCACCTTTATGGTTAACCGCGCACGTGACACCGCGCTATGCAAAGTCTATCCAACCGGAGCCTTGTCAAAGGGGCTCGCCGGCGAAATCGTAACGGACTTTGCTGCTTTACGAGCTGCGGGAGCGGTCGCAATTACAGATGATGGTAAAGGGGTGCAGCGGGATGCAATTTTTTATCAAGCGATGCAGCAAGCCAAACAGGCTGATTTAGTTATTCTGGATCATTCTGAGGATGAAACGCGTTCAAACCATGGTGCCATTCACGCAGGCAAAGTCAGTCAGCAATACGGCATCCGCGGCATAGGGGCTGATTCAGAAAGTGTGCACGTGGCCCGCGGCTGCCAGATGAGTGAAGTGACGGGCGCACGCTATCATGTGTTGCATGTGTCTACCAAGGCTTCGATTGATATTATTCGTGCCGCTAAACAAGCTGGCGTGCGAGTGACGGTTGAGGTTTCTCCCCACCATCTGCTGTTGTGTGATGAAGATATTCCGGAAAAAGCCGACGGTACCCTAGATGCAAACTGGAAGATGAACCCGCCGCTGCGAAGCCTTGCTGATATGCTGGCTTGTCAGCAGGCGTTACTAGACGGCACCATCGATGCTATTGCCACCGATCACGCGCCTCATTCGCCTGCAGAAAAAGCGCTACCGATTGAGCAAGCGCCCTTTGGTATTATCGGGCTGGAAACCGCCTTTCCGTTAATGTACAGCCACTTTGTTCGCAGCGGTAAGTTATCACTTGGCGCTTGTATTGAGCTAATGAGTCGTAACGCGGGTCAAATCTTTAATATTGAATGTGGTCGAATCGTAGAAGGGGCACAGGCCGATCTGGTGTTGTTTGATCTTGAGACGCCTTTTGCTATTACTCCGGACTTTTTTGCCAGTCGGTCGCAGAATTCGCCTTTTATTGGGCATACCCTGTACGGTAAAACCTGTTATACCTTTACCGACGGTCAAATCGTCTATCAAGTTTAACCGTATTAACCGTCGGTTACGCTGCTAATACTTATTAATACAAGTATTGCAGCGCGAACCGCTGGTTTTAAAAGGGAGTGGGCCTAAGCTGCAAGGTGTTCATCACTTTAGATAAGATAAGCGATAGCTATCTCTATACTCCTGCAGCAACTCGAGCCACGGCATCATGTGGATGCAGGCTTTCTAGGTGCTTTACTTCAATTGAATAAATTGGAAACTGCGCCCCTATTGCGGTGGCTAAGCGCCTGGCGGCATCCTCAACAAACATCAGGTTTTGGCCATTCAGTTTGGCAAAGGCTTGTTCATCGGCGCGCTTTACCGCGGTTTGGACTGGTGTCGCCAGCGTCTGTTCTGCTAACAGGATAAGTGGCGTAATACCAAACTCATCTTGCTTACTAATATCAACAGTGATCGAGGCAACACTGCGTTGGCTATGTGGTGCAGCATAGCTACCCTGTTCGAGCAGCCAGTCTGCCATGTCATTTTTGGTAATTGCTTGCTCATCGGCAAAATCTTTGAGAAATTTTTGCTGCAGTAGCTGTCGGCTTAAGGCGGCAGAGCAGGGGCACGTCGATGAGTACAGGATGTCAGTACTGAGTTGTAAACGAAATTGTGCTGCATGCCAGCTCGCTTGTAGCCTAATTGGGTAGCTTTGCCAACCAGCAAGATCTGTCGTCTGCAAAGCAGGTTTAGCTCGTAAATACCTAAACTGCAAAGTTAACGCTACCTTATCGGCAAAGGCTTCTTGCTGGCTTTCAACCATGCTTTGTAATAACAGTGACAGTGTTTGAGGTGTGCATACTTTGCTGCTTAAAGAATTAAGTAATAAATACAGCCGCGACATATGAATGCCCTTGGCGTTGGTATTACCTAAGTTAACGCCAATATCTGCTGTGGCCAGATAGTGCTGGTGCTGTCCGTCTTCCAGCAAAGAAAGCGGTAAATCAATACCCTGCATACCCACAAAGTCTAAAGCTGGCTCCGCTGTCGCTAAGGCCGCACGAGTAATATCGATAAGCGATGTGTCGGGGTTGGCTCGCGATGAACGCATCAATGGCATCTCTTCGTCAAATCAATAATGTGATATTATCACATTATTGATTTGAGCCAAGTTGTTTTGCTGTTCGTTACGGATTACAGCTAAGCAAATGCGTTTTCTTTATAACCTGTGTTTTGATCACTTAATCGAACCAGACTTGCGCCGTTATCCGCTTCGTTTTAGTATGCGGCAACTTTTAAAAGGTGAATAAATTGTGATGTTTAGATTAGCCAAAATTTCGTTCGCGGTGGTGACCGTGCTGGCGCAAAGCCAATTAGCCTACGCTGATAACGCCGAAACAGCAGCATTAACAGCAGATAGCAAGCTAGAGCGTATTGAAGTCAGGGCCTCAGGCTTAAAACGTGAAGTGGTGGAAATGGCCGGGCCGGTCACGGTATTAAGCGGCGAAGAGCTGCTGCGCCGTACCGACATTAGCATTGGTGAAACCTTAAAATATGAAGTGGGTGTGCATGCTAACTACTATGGCCCAGTCGCCTCACGGCCGGTGATCCGCGGCTTAGATGGCGCTCGGGTGCAGGTGGTGCATAATGGCATGGGTACCGGCGATGTCTCGCGCGAAGGGCCAGATCATACTATCACCGCCGATGCCGTAACGGCGCAGCAAATTGAAGTATTGCGCGGCCCAGCCACCTTGCTGTATGGCAGTGGCGCTATTGGTGGCGTAATTAACGTGGTCGATAATCGTATCCCACAGCAAATCCCTCAGCAAAGTGACACTATTCTGCAAACCCGTTTTGGTACTGCCGCCAGTGATCGTAGCTTAAGCTTTGCCCACGATAACGGCGCAGAGCAGTTTGCTTGGCATATTGATGGTAATGTGCGCAAGGGTAATGATTATAAAGTCCCTTTATATCAAAACGACGCAGGCGACAGCAGTAAGCGCTTACGCAACTCTTGGTCAGAACATCAGGTGCTTAATCTAGGTTCCAGTTATATTGCTGAGCGGGGATTTGTAGGCGTCAGTTATGGCGTGATTAAAACCGAATACGGTTTGCCAGAAGGTCCCGCGGCAGAATACGAAGAAGGCGAATATATTAAGCTTAATCAGCAGCGGGTAGCGCTGGCCTCAGAATATCGGCCAGTAGATAGCCTGTGGCAAAGTGTGACTGCCGATATTGCCTTAACGGATTATGATCATGCTGAATATGAAGGCGGTCAACCAGGTACTGAATTTTTAAGTGAAGCGTTAGAGTTGCGCAGCACCGCTACCTATGAGCTGGCAGAAAGCTGGCGTGGTATTGTGGGCTATCATGGTATTTTGCGTGATTATCAGGCTTTAGGCGATGAAACTTTTACCCCAAATACCGATACTGACAGCCATGCGCTTTTTATGCTGCACGAAAAGCGTTTTGGTGCCGTTAAATTGGAGTTTGGGAGCCGCTATGAGCAGCTTATCCATCAAGCCTATGAGTTGGAGGATAGCCTAGGCAGCCGCGATCTTGAGCAAAAGTTTAATTTATTCAGCTGGTCTTTTGGCGCGGTGTACGATGTTCAGCCCAATCAGCAATTGACTTTATCTTACAGCCAAGCGCAGCGCGCGCCGGCCGCAAATGAGCTGTATGCTAACGGTATCCATATCGGCACCCGCTCTTATGAGATAGGGGTCGGTTATGATGTGGCCAATACCAATGGTGTTGCGCAAATTATCCACAATCCTAATCTTGCCAAGGCTGAGCAGGCGAACAATATCGATTTGGGCTGGCGCGGCCAATTTGCCAATGTCAGTACCAACATTAATTTGTTCTACAACCAAATTGAAAACTATGCCTTTTTAGCTAACCTCGGGTTTGAGATTGCCGATTTTGCAGCTTATCAATATCAGCAACAAAATGCCCGTTTGCATGGTATGGAAGCCAGTATTAGCTGGCAAATTACCCCTGAACACCAAGTTACCTTGATCGGTGATACTGTGGTCGCGCGTTTGCGCGATGGCGGTTATTTACCGCGGGTTCCGTCTTACCGTTTAGGGGCCGAATATGCTTATCGGGCAGATAGCTGGGGTGGGCAGCTTGGACTGACGCACTATGGTAAACAAGATCGCTTAGCCGAAAATGAAACCCCCACTGCTGGTTATACCGTGGCAGAGGCCGGGGTTAACTATTATCTTGACTGGCAACAGTACGAGCTAATGGCCTTTGCTAAGCTGCAAAATATTACGAACCGGCTGGGTTTTGTGCATAGTTCCTTTATTAAAGAAGATGCGCCCTTGCCAGGCCGGCAGCTGGTGCTAGGGTTGCGTTTAAACTTTTAAGCTATAAAACCGGCTGCTGGGTTGATTGCCAGCAGCCGGTTAGCCAAACCATGACACACTTTCTTACAAAAGCCAGCAGTCCAACGCTGGCCTCTTGTTAGCCATTTCGTTAGTATTACGCTACTTAATTTTTACATATCAGGTAAAAAAGGATAGCCTAATGAAAAAACTATTTGTAATCAGTGCTGTAGCCTTAGCCGTAATGACCGGCTGTGCGCAGCAGAGCAGTACCCCTGCTTTAACCGAGCTGCAGCAGCCACTCGCCTCCGCCATTGTGATCAGTCCTAATGATCAGCGCCAATATAAAACCTTAACCTTGCCAAATAAGTTGGAAGTGATCTTAGTCTCAGATCCCACTTCAGAAAAATCCGCAGTAGCCCTAAGTGTTGGTGCTGGGATGTTTCAAGATCCGATGACCCAGCAAGGTCTAGCGCACTATTTAGAGCATATGCTGTTTATGGGCACCGAGCGCTATCCTGATCCAGCAGAATACGCCGGCTTTATGAGCCAACATAACGGCGCCTATAATGCCTATACCTGGTTGGATATTACCAACTATATGTTTGAAATTAATAACAATGTTTATGATGAAGCCTTAGATCGTTTCTCAGACTTTTTTAAATCACCGAAGTTCTACCCAGAATACTCTGATAAAGAACGTAATGCTGTTAACGCTGAGCAATCTATGCGCCGTGAGCAGGATTTCTTAGGCCAGTTTGAGTTAATGCGCCGTATGTTTGGCGATCATCCTTCTAATCGCTTTTTAGCGGGTAGCTTAGAAAGCTTAAGCGATAAACCAGACAGTAAATTACATGATGAAATGCTGCAGTATTATGCTAATTACTATTCAGCCAATAATATGAAGCTGGCGATGGTGAGCAACTTATCTTTAGCTGAGATGGAGCTGCTGGCATTAAAACATTTTGCTGCGATCGAAAACAAAGACATTCCTATTCCTAAAGTGACTGCCGAGTTAGATAACCAGCTATTTGGCAATAAGCGTATCCATTATGTGCCAAATCAGGATGTGAAGCAGCTGCGTTTAGATTTCACCATTCGTGATAATTCAGCTCAGTATGCGGTTAAGCCTAATGAGTTTGTTACCTATTTACTAAACTCAGAAATGCCAGGTACTGCTGCTGCACAGTTAAAAGCGGCAGGGCTGATTTCTAGTTTGAATGTATCGGCTACTCCAGATTTTTTCGGTAACTATGGCAATATCGCTATTGATATTAACCTGACAGATGCCGGTATGCAGCAGCGAGAAGCTATTACTGCCGTGGTGATGCAATACCTTGAATTAATTAAACAGCAAGGCGTGGACAGCAAGTACTACAATGAAATTAAAACTAGCCTGAACAACCAATTCCAGTTTTTAGAAAAAACCGATGGTTTTGGCTATGCCTCACAGCTTGCCGCATCGATGCTAAAACTGCCGGTTAAGCATGCTGTCGCTGCGCCATATATCTATGAGCGTTTTGATGCCGATGCGATTAACGCCGTGTTAGCGCAATTGATTCCAGACAACTTACGTATTTGGTATATCAGTAAGCAAGAGCCGCATGATAGCGAGTTAGTGCGCCATGTCGGTAAATACAAAATTGTTGATATCAGTGCCGAAGAGCAAGCCGCTTGGCAGCAGCCTGTCGTCGCGCTGAATTTACCGCAAATAAACCGTCTATTACCAGAAAGCTTTGCGATTAAAGCGCGCAGTGCGCAAGAAAAGCCTGAGTTAGTGTTAGAGCAAGCGGGCATTAAGGCGTGGTTATACCCAAGCCAAGTCTTTGCTGATCAGCCGAAAGGACGCTTAGATATCGTCTTTAATAGCCCAGCAGCACAACAAGATATCAAAGCACGGGTGGCGTTTTCGATCTGGCGCGATTTGTATAACTTAGAGCAAAGTACGCTGCGCACTGAAGCACAAGCGGCAGGTATCGATGCCTGGTTAAGCGAAGGCAATGGTTTAACGCTGTATTTAGATGGCTTTACCGACAAACAACCGGTGTTGTTAGAACAATTATTGGCTGGTTTAACCCCGCAAGTGACCGAAGAGCGCTTTGCGCAAGCTATCGACCGTTACGTGCGTGGCTTAGCAAACCAATCGCGGCAGGTTCCCTTCCGGCAAGCATTTTGGGCCTTTAACAGCTTATACCGTGGCGGTAACTATAATCCAGAACAGCTGATTGCTACTGCAAATGCCATGACGGCGGCTGATTTACAGCAATTTATAGCTGCCACTTTACAGGCCAACCAAGTGCGCGTTTTTGCCTTTGGTAACTATGATAAGCAAGATGTAAGTCAGTTAGTAACCAAGCTAACTAACGCGTTACCCAAACAGCGCAGCACCACAGATTACACGCAAAGTCCGTTCTGGTTACCAAGCCCTGGCCAAACCATCGTGCTGCAACGTGATATCGATGTCACGGACGTGGCATTAGTCGATATGCATGTACATCCAGCAAAAGGTATGGCGGCGCGTGCGGCAGCCAGTGTCTTGGCCTCGCATTTCTCGAATCAGGCCTTTGATAAACTGCGTACTGAAGAGCAACTTGCCTATGCAGTAGGTGGCACGGCGATTGATTTGAATGACTACACCGGTTTTGGTTTGTACATTCAAACGCCGGTAAAAGGCCCGGCTGATATGCAGCAGCGTTTTGACGAGTTCAAGCAACAGTATTGGGAAACCTTACAGCAGGTCACCCCAGAGCAGTTTGCGGCGTTAAAGCAGAGCTTGTTAGTGAGTTTAAACGAGCCACCGAAAAACTTGTTTGAAGAGATGCAGCCTTTGGTTAGCGACTGGTACCGCGAGCGCTTTGATTTTGCTAGCAGAGCTAAGCTGATTGCCGCGGTTGAACAGGTGACCTTAGAGGATATGAAAGGTTTCTATCAGCAAACTTTGTTAAATCCAGAGGCCGCGCGGATCTCGGTACAAATGCGTGGCACCAGCTTCCGTGAGCAGCCGTTTGCGACCTTGCCGAATCAACAGGTTGTGACCGATTTGGCTGAGTTCCAGCGGAATATGCCAAAGCAGAAATAGGAGTAAGACCCTAAAGAAAAACGCCGGTGTTTCCGGCGTTTTTTCTAAGGCATGATAAAAGCAAAGCGTTTGCCTAATAGCGAATGTTATCTTTAATCTACCGTTAGTACTGCTCTAACTTTGGAGAGATCCGCCCCTTTGCTAACATAACCGATGATACTTGGGTTGTTAGCCACCAAATCTAATACTTCCGCATCGTTATTCACTTCTTTTGGTGGTGAACCTTTGCCAGTAAATACCAGTTTTGACCAATGCGCTTTGATTTGGCTAGAGCTACGCCCAAGTACTTTGTCATCAAATTCATTGCGGACACTATTTGAATCTACTAGGTTGATGGGTACTGCCTGACCGCCACTTGGAAAGGAAGATGCTCTACCGGTGTACAAGCGATTAATATCGTCCCGGCTAATGTCGGCGGTATTGCTAGGGTGTACCACCACGACAACATTGGCATATAGCGCAGGTGTCAAAAGTAAAGAGATTGCAATTACTATTTTTTTAATCATCACGCGCTCCTTAGAAAACCAGATCAACACCAAAGGTAATGGAGTTACTGTCACCAGCCACTTCTAACCCTTGGGTGCCTTTGTCTTTAACTCGGTCATACTGCAATTTAAAGGCAGCTGAGTTATGAAAGTCGTAACGGATCCCCAAGCTTGTGGTGTTATGTTTCTCTCCCTCACTGTCAAAATCGGCATAAGAGAGGTAGGGAGTAAGCGTATTTATGCGGTAACCGGCTGAAACCATATAGGTGTCAAACTTTTCGCCATTAAGATCTAATCGATTAAGCTCGGTTAATAAAATGATATTGTTATAATCAATATTAAATGAGGAACCATAAAAGTTACCTCTACGTTCGTTTTTGCCATCCCACTCTGCGGCTGTACTCACGCCATTTTCAATAAAAAAGCGTTCATTAATGTAGGTCATGTAAGTTAAACGAATATCTAACCAATCGCGGTTAAAGTTCAGCACAAGACCCGTGATATCTTTCCAAATCTCCCGCGTTTGTACGCCAAAGAAATAATCAGAGAGTAGCTTGTTGCGGCTATCATCTTCGCGGCCATAATAAATATTACCACTTAGATCCCAGCTACCCAGTTGGTAGTTAAACAGTGCGTTCACACCATCATAGTTAAAGATTTGCCACGTGTAGTTATCCGCTGGCGGCCTTAACCAGAGGTAAGCATAGCCTACATCGAAAAAGTCAGAGTAATAATACAGGGGTAAACGTTTTTTACCTGCTTGAATGGTCCAAGTATCATTCAGGCGATAAGATAGGTAAGCCCATTCAAACACGGCATCAAAATCATCGGCACCGCGGGAGACGATTTGCCCAGTGACGGACAACCCTTCCATTAAATCGGCACTGACTTGCAGCCCCATGCGCGTTTCGGGTTTAAAGCTCCAATCTTCTTCGTAAACGGCAACCAATGGGTAGTTGGCTAAAAAGCTGGGGTCTGCCCCATTTAAGCCTTCACCAGAAAGTACTTTACCTCCCGCCACGGTGGCAAAGCCAGAAATTTTGACTTCAGCCTGACTGTTGCCGCAGGCCATGGCTGCGGCGAGTATTGTTAGATAACCAAGTTTCTTCATAACCGTTTCCTTATAACAATCTGCTTTATTAGCATAGTCTATAAATCAGATTGTCATAAAAAATTTAAACGGCTGATATTTTTACCTAAACTTGTGTCTGAAGATTGCCTATCTCATCGTCACAAATTCTTCAGCACTGGTCGGGTGTAAGGCAACGGTCGCATCAAAGTCGGCTTTGGTGGCGCCCATTTTGATGGCAACCGCAAAGCCCTGTAGTACTTCATCCATTCCTTCGCCGATACCATGTAAGCCGACGATCTTTTCCTCTACGCCCTGACAAATTAATTTGAAGGTACTCAAGGCTCGATGTGGCGTAATGGCGTTATACATCGCGGCAAAGCTAGAGCGGTAGACTTTAATGTCTGCTTGACCATATTTGGCAATGGCTTCGGCTTCAGTTAGGCCAATAGTGCCAATCGGTGGGTGGCTAAACACCACCGTAGGAATTAATGCATAGTCCATATGCGCATCGGGTAACGCCGGATTAAATAAACGCTCGGCGAGCATGCGGCCTGCTTTTACCGCAACGGGCGTTAGCTGGGCTTCACCGGTAATATCGCCTACCGCATAAATGCCAGGCACATTGGTATTTTGATACTTGTCGGTACGAATAAAACCTTGTGCGTCAACTTGCACACCTGTTGCTGCAAGGTTGATCTTATCGGTGGCCGGCTCACGGCCTATCGCCCAAATTAAACAATCCACATTAAATAAAATGGTCCCGTTTTTAAGGTGAACCGTGAGGCGATCTTCCGCGGCGGCTTCCACTTTTACCACCTCGGCCTGAGTATGCAGTTGCACCTGATCTTGTTGCATCCGGCTTAACAGGGCGTCGGTAATATCGGTATCAAAGTTTCGAAGCGGTCTGTCGCCGCGAACTAATAAATGGGTGTCGGTACCGAGTGCATGCAACACTCCCGCAATTTCCACTGCGATATAGCCAGCACCAACTACCACTGCTTTGGTGGGTTGTTTGGTCAACGCAAAAAAGCCATCAGAATCGATGCCAAGTTCAGCGCCAGGGATCTCTGGGCGACTGGGGCGGCCGCCTACGGCAACCGTAATATGATCGGCAGTAATCAGCTCACCATTGACTTCCACGGTATTTTTATCGACAAAGCGGGCAAAGCCCTCAATATACTCAACACCATTACTACTAAAACCACGCTGATAGGCGCCATGAATGCGTTCAATATAAGCTTCACGATTTTGAACTAAGGTCGCCCAATTAAAAGCATTTTGCGTAAGATCAAAGCCATAGCTTTTGCTATATTTGATGGCCTCCGCAATATGGGCGCCATACCACATCACCTTTTTCGGGACGCAGCCGACATTGACGCAGGTACCGCCAACCGCTTTTGCTTCAATCACTGCTGCTTTCGCGCCACGCATCGCAGCGCGATTAGCGGAAGCAATACCCCCGCTGCCGGCACCAATCGCAAGATACTGATAATGACGAGTCATAACTAAGCCTATTTTTTTCAGAAGATGATACAGATATAAGGTTAGCCGCGGCAGATTGCAAGGCTAAATTTGTGCTAAAACAGCGGTGCTGCCTTGACAAAACTGGGCGGCAACCCAAGATAGTGTTTATAGAAATGCTATTTAGGAATAATTATGTCAGAGCATGTTGCAGCCTTAAGTGAACAGGCAAATCCCTTGTTGACCTTTACCGATTTACCCCCTTTCTCTGCCATTAAACCCGAGCATATCAAACCAGCTGTGGAGCAGGCGATTGCGCAGGCGCAAGCTGCAGTCGAGCGGGTTGTTGCAGCATCCGAGGTGAGCTGGCAAAGCCTGATCACGGAGTTAGAGCAAGAGAGTGATCGGCTAAGCAAGCTATGGTCACCGGTATCCCATTTAAATTCAGTAGCCAATAGCCCTGAATTGCGCGAGGCGTATGAGAGCTGCTTACCCCTGTTATCTGACTTCAGTACCTGGTTAGGGCAGCACGAAGGCTTATATGCAAAATACCAACAGTTACAACAGAGCGCGGCTTTTAGCGGTTTAAGCACCGCGCAGCAAAAAGTCATTACCAATGCCTTACGCGATTTTAAATTATCGGGTATTGGTTTGCCGGCTGAGAAAAAGCAACGTTACGGAGAGATCCAAAGTCGTTTATCTGACTTAAGTTCGGCCTTTTCAAATAATACCTTGGATGCTACCCAAGCTTGGTTTAAACAGGTCACGGATGAAGCCGAACTGGCTGGCTTACCTGAAGATGCGCGTTTAGCCGCAGCGGAAGAAGCACAAAGCCGTGAGCTAACAGGCTGGGTGTTTACCTTAGAGTTTCCAAGTTATATTGCGGTCATGACCTATGCCGATAACCAGGCATTAAGAGAAACGCTGTATAGCGCCTATTGCACGCGGGCCTCGGATCAAGGGCCAACCGCAGGGCAATTTGATAATACAGCCATTATTGAAGAAACGCTGGCGCTTAAACATGAACTGGCGCAGCTATTGGATTTTGCCAATGCGGCAGAAGAGTCGCTGGCAACTAAAATGGCCGAGTCACCACAGCAAGTACTCGACTTTTTGACCGATTTAGCTCGGCGCGCTAAGCCGCAAGCGCAGCGCGATTTAGTTGAGTTGCAGCAATTTGCGGGCGATACCTTTGGCGTGACTGCGCTAAATCCTTGGGATATCACTTACTATGCGGAAAAGCTAAAAGAAGCCCGCTATGCCGTATCCGATGAGTTACTACGGCCTTACTTCCCCGCCACAAAAGTCGTACCAGGTTTATTTGCGGTTTTAAACAAATTGTTTGGCATCCGCGTTCAGGCGCGTACAGCGGTTGATGTGTGGCATCCGGATGTACAGTTTTACGATATTTTTGCCGCCGACGGCAGCCTGCGTGGCAGTTTCTATTTAGATTTATACGCGCGCAGTAAAAAGCGAGGTGGTGCTTGGATGGATGATTGCCGTGGTCGGCGTATTTTAGCCAATGGCCAACTGCAAAGCCCAGTAGCTTATTTAACCTGTAATTTTAATAAACCGGTTGGCGGTAAGCCGGCGCTGTTTACCCATGATGAAGTCATTACCCTATTCCATGAGTTTGGTCATGGTTTGCATCATATGCTGACACAGGTTGATGCCGCAGCAGTAGCCGGGATTAACGGTGTGGCCTGGGATGCCGTTGAATTGCCAAGCCAGTTTTTAGAAAACTGGTGCTGGACACCTGAAGCTTTAGCCTTAATTTCTGGCCACTACGAAACGGGTGAGCCGTTACCACAAGCGTTATTGGAAAAAGTCCTGGCGGCTAAAAACTTCCAATCCGCGTTATTCTTGGTGCGCCAGCTTGAGTTTGCTTTATTTGATATGCAGTTACATGCTCGCTACAACCCTGCTGAAGGTGCTAGAGTGCAGCAAGTGCTTGATGCGGTGCGTGCCGAAGTATCGGTAATCATCCCTCCGCGTTTTAATCGCTTCCAGCACAGCTTCAGCCATATCTTTGCGGGAGGGTATGCGGCAGGCTATTATAGTTACTTGTGGGCAGAGGTGTTATCTGCCGATGCGTTTAGTCGGTTTGAAGAAGAGGGCGTTTTCAACTCGGCAACAGGTCAAGATTTTTTACACTGGATTTTAGAACGAGGCGGTAGTGCCGAACCGATGGAACTATTTAAAGGTTTCCGTGGTCGTGAACCCTCAAATGAAGCCTTACTCAGGCATATGGGCATTGCGAGTTGAACGTTATTCTTCGCCACACCCCTGGTTGTGGCAAGGCGCAAAGCCGCGACTGGCATAATATTAAGGAAAGGCTATGCAACCTGTTAAAACCTTGGCGTGCTTGCTGATGGTGTTGCCATTAAGTGCGTGTTTACAAAGTACTGCGGTGAATAATGAGCGCAGTGCACCAGCACCCTTAGTGGAAAAAATTGATCCGCAAACTGATCCTATTAAAGCCGTTAATGCGTTAAAGCAGCAACAGTTTGATTTAACGGATGTTGCTGCTTTGCGAGCTGAGGTGTTGCGGCTTACTCGCGACAAAACAGCCGATAATGTACAGCAATGCTTAGTGCTCCCTCTTGGGCACAAACCCTGTGGTGGTCCAGCAGAATATATTGCCGTCTCAATCAAAGGGAAAGATGAAGGCAGCCTATTGCAAAAAATCAGTGCTTATAATCAAGCGGCAGAAGCCGAAAATCTTCAACGTGGTTTAATGTCGAATTGCGCGATAGTGGAAAAACCCTCGGTGCAATTGATTAATGGGAAGTGTGAATTAGTGGTTGCTGTAACCGAATAATGCGAATTCAGCCTAGGTTATCTATTTAAAAGGGGCTTACGCGCCCCTTTATTTCATTAAGCAGCCAAAGGAGTTGTCAGTGCGGCAAGTAGAAACATTTGCGGCTATTTTGCAGCGAGCACAAGCACGAAAAGGTGGTCCTGCCGCGCTAAATGCGTTGGTCAGTCAACCTCTTGCTGGCGCTAAGTTAGCGGCTATACCGGATAAGGTGTTATTAGCTGAACTTAGCAAAAAAGTGTTCCAATCCGGTTTTGTTTGGCGTGTTGTACGGCAAAAATGGCCGGGCTTCTGCGAGGTGTTTTTTGACTTTGATATCGAAAAAGTCCTGTTGTTAAGTGATGAAATGCTGGAGAAAAAAGCGCAAGATCCGCGCATCATCCGCAATTTAAGTAAAGTATTTACCATCCGTGATAATGCGCTGATGATATACAACCTACAGCGTGAGCACGGCAGCTTTGCCCGTTTTATTGCCGATTGGCCAAGTACCGACATTATTGGTTTGTGGGCTTACCTAAAAAAACATGGCGCGCGCTTAGGGGGGAATACCGGACCTTATGCATTAAGGGCCATGGGTAAAGATACCTTTTTACTCACGCAAGATGTGGAGGCTTATCTAAAAGCCTATGGCGTCTTTGATGGTGGGATCAACAGCAAACGCAGCCAGCAACAAATTCAGCAGCAGTTTAACCAGTGGCAAGCCGAGTCAGGGTTAAGCCTGCAGGAGATCAGCCAAATCGTCTCTTATAGTGTGGGCGAGAATAGCGTTGGGATGCAGCAATGAGTTTGCCAGCTATCCTTACAAACGACATGCCTGCAGACTATGCCGCGCTATTAGTGACGCAATTTGGTTTAGAACCTATCACTGCAGCGAGTGACTGGTACCTGTGCTGGGCTACTGAGCAGTTGGTGCTCCGCCATGCCGACTTACCCAAACAAGGCGATATTCTGGTTGATTTTGCCAGTGGCGCTGCCAGTTATCGACGGCAGTTTGGCGGTGGCAAAGACGAGGCTATTGCTAAGGCTTGTGGTCTAAATAAAAAGCGTGATTTACAAATTGTCGATGCAACGGCAGGTTTAGGGCGAGATGCCTTAGTACTGGCAAGTTTAGGTGCCCGAATCACGCTGGTAGAGCGAAACCCCATGGTGGCTGCGCTATTGCATGATGGTTTAAGGCGGGCGACAGAAGATCCGCTTACAGCTGAGTTGGCTAATCGAATGCAGCTGTGTTTTTCGCCAGCGTTGGTGGCCTTAACGGAACTCCCCGCTGCCGATGTCGTCTATTTAGATCCGATGTTTCCGCCGCGCGAAAAATCGGCGTTGGTTAAAAAAGAAATGCGCGCTTTCCATGATGTAGTGGGCAGTGATCACGATGCCGATGCGCTGTTAGCGCCTGCTTTGGCCCTAGCCAAATATCGGGTGGTGGTGAAAAGACCTGGTTATGCTGACGTTTTGGCTCAGCAAGCACCGCAACTGCAAGTCAAAGGTAAAAATAACCGCTTTGATGTGTATATTAACCAGGCGATCAAATAACAGTGGGGCGACTGATTATGCCGAGTTCGTCACTCAAACAACTCATTAACACCCTAAATTAATTGCATTAACTCAGAAAAAGGAACCATGTTCATGATTAAAGTAGGCGATAAACTTCCAGAAATCACCTTTTCACAACTGACCGCGGAAGGTATGAAAAACCCGACTACCAGCGATATTTTTGCCGGTAAAAAAGTGGTGTTATTTGCCGTACCAGGCGCCTTTACCCCCACCTGTTCTGCCGCGCACTTACCTGGCTATATTGCTTTAGCCGATCAAATTAAGGCGAAGGGTGTCGATACTATCGTTTGTACCGCAGTAAATGATGCTTTTGTGATGAAAGCCTGGGCCGATAGCCAAAATGCCGAAGAAATCACCTTCTTAGCCGATGGTGGTGCGAGTTTCCATAAAGCGATTGAGCTGACCATGGAAACAGCCGATTTCGGTGGTTTGCGCTCGCAGCGCTATGCCATGGTGGTAGAAGATGGTGTAGTTACCCTATTAAACGTAGAAGCACCAAAAAGTTTTGAAGTCAGTAATGCCGAGACGATTTTAGCCGCGCTGTGATATTATTGTGTTTGCTAAAGCAAGCAGTACTGTGTTTTTAATACAGTAGTTGCAGATTTTTCCTCATTGTTTGCCGTTGATGAGGAAAAATCGCCTCGATTTTTGTTAAGGAAATAACAACAGCATGCCAAAAAGAGTTTTACTTGTCATCAGCTCACTTAATGGTGGTGGGGCTGAAATCGCTGTACTTAGGATGTTAAAAGCCTTTAACGAGCAGCCTGATACCAGCGCACATTTAATCTCACTTAGTCAGAAAAATGACTATGCAGGCATGGATGTACAAAATGTCAGCATGTTGCCGATTTCGACCAGCAAATCCTTAGATAGCTTTTTTTCACGATCTAAAGTGATTGCATTGTTAAAATCCGAGGTAGCTCGGCTAGAGCAGGCAGAAGGTGCTTTCGATGGTATTTATTCTCATCTTGAGGTGACTAATGCCATTGTTGCCCAAGCGTGCTTTAACTGTCCGGTCTTTTATGTACACCACAATGCTATTCAACAAGAATTACTGGCAGCCAAAGCGCGTGGGCCTTTTAAATATCTAAAACTGAAGCAACGTCTTAAAGCGTTAAAACATAAAAATGTGGTATGTGTGTCTCATGGCGCGGCTTCTGAATTAACTTTGCCATGGCTACCTATTAAAAGCTGCAATGTAATTTATAATCCTTTTGATGCCGCTGAAATTGTTAGATTAAGCCAACTAGAAGGCAACCCCTTTCCCGACAAACCCTATATGTTGCATGTTGGCCGTTTCGGCCGTGCTAAGCGGCATGATCGCTTATTTGCGGCTTTTGCTAAGTTGACTGGACCTGAAGTGCTGGTGTTATTAACCAAAGCCAGTAGCAAATTAACGCGATTAATAAAACGCTATCATTTGGAAGAGCGAGTCATTGTTGCTGGCTTTCAAGCTAACCCTTATCGTTTTATGAAGCATGCGCGTTGTGTGGTGCTATCTTCAGATCACGAGGGCTTGCCCAATGTGATGGTGGAATCCTTATTAGTGGGAACGCCTTTTATTGCTAATGATTGTCCGCACGGCCCCCGAGAGATTTTAGGTGAATGGCAACCGAATTGGCTCGCTGCCACCGGTAGTAGCGACGATTTAGCAGAAAAGCTGGCGAACTTTTTACAGCAACCTAGTCAACCCATCGAATGGCAGCAGGCGGCCTTGTTTTCACCAGCGCATAGCGCCAAAGCCTATTTAGCGTTACTCGACCAGACTTAACAACCGAGTTACTTAGACGATGCCGCACAGCTCGTAGCTCGCATCTCGCCAGCAGTTAAGTATATACTTGCTGTTTTATAATTAAATTTAAGCATGGAAACTTTATGCAAACGGTCAATGTTCTGTGTATCAAATGGGGTAAAAAATATGGCCCCGAGTACGTCAATAAACTGCACTCGATGGTCAGTCGAAATTTAACACTGCCCTTTCGGTTTATTTGTTTAACCGATGATGCTGCAGGGATTGCGAGCCATATTGAAGTCAAACCGATCCCTGCCGTTGGCTTTAAAGATTTTGATGAGCGCCACCCTTGGAGCTTTGGTCATGGCTGGTTAAAAGTCACTAGCTTTGCTGATCCCTTGTATGACTTAACGGGCCCCACGTTATTTATCGATCTCGACGTAGTGATCGTCGATAACATTAACTGCTTTTTTGAACCGAAAGGCGAGTTTTATGTTATCAAGGAATGGGACAAGTCTGATGATACCGGCAATACCTCTGTTTATCGGTATGAGATAGGCGCACACAGCGACTTAATTGATTTGCTGAAAAACCATAAAGAGCGTGAGCTTGCTAAGGTACGTAATGAGCAAGAATTCGTTACGCAAAATTTAGCCCAGCAAGGAAAGTTACAGTATTGGCCTGAGGGTTGGTGTGTCAGTTTTAAACGTCATTGTTTACCGAAAGGCATTATGAACTGGTTTAAGCCGGCTACAATCCCTAAGGGTGCTAAAATCGTTGCCTTCCATGGTAAGCCTAATCCCCCAGATGCAATTGCTGGCATCAGTGGTAAGTGGTATCGCCGTGTGCTTCCAGTTCAGTGGGTTAAGGATATGTGGCAGTAAGGCCGCTTATGAAATATAAAATTTTCATTATTAATCTGGATCGCTCGGTAGAGCGATACCAGCATGCCTTAGCGCAATTGGCGACTTGGCCAGATTTACCCATTGAGCGGATCAGTGCGGCCGATGGTCGCGTGCTGAGCGACGCTGAGCTGAATCAGTATTATTCGCTGAGTTTAAATCAACAGCATTATCATAAAATACTGAAGCCAGGTGAAAAAGGCTGCTATATCAGTCATATATGGTGTTGGCAGCAGATTGTGGCGCAGCAGCTGGATTTTGCGCTGATTCTGGAAGATGATTTTATCGTCAATGGCGATTTAGCCGGGTTATTAAACTATGTTTGTAGTTTGCCGAGCGATTGGCATTTTCTAAAATTAGCAATGCCGAATAAGCAGCAAAAAATTATTCAAGCCAGTGCGTCCGCGCCTTGGCAAAAAGTGGCTTTTGTGAAAAATCCTGTTTCAACGGTAGCGCAGGTGGTCAGTAACAGTGGCGCGCAACAATTACTGGCCAAGGCAGTGCCTTTTTACCGACCAATTGATGTGATGTTACAGTATACCTTTGAGTTGGGTATCCGTGCAGAAGCCGTGTGGCCGTTGATCTTCAAACCTGATTTGTCTTTTGAAAGTAATATCAATACCAAAAAACGTGAGCCAAATAATCGTTGGATTTTTTATTGGCAGCGCCTGTACTTTTTCTGGGCTAATCTGCAACATAACCTTAAACATTATGGCCTTTCGGCTTTAATTCGGGCGAGAAAATGGCCCAATCCTTCTGGGCGCACGCATTTGTCAAACTAAGCTTTGCGGCTGTTCAGCTGTTGCTGATAGAAGTCTAGTACTTCTGTTACCTTGGCCCTCGGTGCAAAGCGCTGCATAGGATAATCGGGTTGTGGCAATTGTTTCGCATATTGCCGCAGCTGTTCCGCGAGTTGATCGATATCATCGATTGTCACCAGCGTATTACCAAACAGTGGTTGCAAATATTTAGCCCCTTCAGAGGTGGTGGCAATAATCGGCAGTTTGGCATGCATCGCTTCTAAAAATACTAAACCAAAAGGCTCTGTGCGTGCTGCGCTAACAAAAACATCAAAACAGGCTAACCAGTCCTGAGGGCAATTACTAAAGCCTGGCATAATGATACTGTCTGGTGCTTGGTGTCGTAATTTTTGCCAATTTTTACCATCACCTACTATCACCAAACGGCTATTAGGAATAGCGGCTTTTAAAAAGGCCGCAAGCAAAATAGCTTGCCCTTTGCTTTCCTCGACTCTGCCCAAGGTACCAAACACAATATCCTGTTCGGCTATGCCATATTGCGCGCGCAAACGTTGCCGCGCATCAGTTGACGGTAAGCGTGCTTCTGACCAATTATCCAATTGAATACTATGCTTTTTTAAATTTTCAGGAATGGCCGCTAGCTGCCATGGTGCGATAGCAATGAGCGCATCAAGTTTGCTATGCTGTTGTTTTTTATAGTGTATGTGTAAGGTTGCAACACGTAGGCATAAGCCAGATAAGCTATGTAACACGCGGCAAGCTGCACTGAGATGCGCATGCGCAACATCGGGCTTGAGTGTTTTTAATAAGCGTCGTGCTCGATAAATAGCTAACAGCTTAAATCCAGAAACTTGGAGTATTTTTACTTTGTCAGACACGCGCTGGGCAATAGCGTTAGGTCGATTTTCACAGCCGCGTTGGTGCAGAATAATGGTCACATCATGCTGTTGTGCTGCTTGTAAATTAGCAAGTTCAACAGCATAACGCTCGCTGCCAGCGAAACTATGAGTCAAAATAATATGAACAATTTTCATGGGTGAGGTTCTTAACTGATCAGCTGGACAGGGCAGCAACTATGCAGCCATGGTATACTATTTCTGCTTTTGACTAAAGCCTGCCGCTAAATGGCGTTTTGCACTGTTTTTGGGTGATTAATCATATTGACTGTATTTATATATTCATTGCTGCTCTATGCGCTTTCTCCAGTAATTTTAGGTTACTTTCTGTTCCGCTCGCGCAAAGATCCTGCCTACCGGCAGCGTTTAGCAGAGCGCTTTAGCCTTGGCCTATTAGCAAAGCAGCTTAAGTCAGGTGGTATTGTGGTGCATGCGGTCTCGGTGGGCGAGGTGATTGCGGCTACGCCATTGATCCAACAGTTGCAACAGCGCTATCCCAACAAACCCCTTACCGTCACCTGCACGACACCAACCGGCACGGCGACCTTGCGTAGCCGTTTTGGTGATAGTGTGCAGCATTGTTACTTGCCGTTAGACTATCCCGGCGCCGTCAAGCGTTTTTTACGCGTGCTGCTGCCTGAATTACTGGTTATTTTAGAAACCGAGTTATGGCCGAATTTGCTTAGCGCTTGTGCCAAGCAGCGCATACCGGTTGCTGTGGTGAATGCGCGGTTATCGGCGCGCTCAGCACGCGGCTATCGGCGCTTTGCTTGGCTCACACAACCGCTGTTGGGGCATATTAGCCTGTTATTAACGCAAGATCGCGCCAGTGCCAGACGTTTTCGTGCGCTGGGTTATGCCGGTGCTTGGCAAATCAGCGGTAACCTAAAGTTTGAATTAGCGATCCCCAATAATACCCAGCAATTATTGACGCAGTTTCGTCCGGCTTTTGCACCGCGCTTAGTCTGGGTTGCGGCCAGTACGCACGCAGGAGAAGATGAGCAATTATTGACGCTTTATCCAACGTTAAAGCAGCAATTTCCATCGTTATTGCTGCTATTGGTACCGCGTCATCCAGAGCGTTTTGCGGCGGTGGCGACTTTGGTGCAGCAAGCGGGCTTAAGTTTATGGCGTCGCAGTGACATTAGCACCGCTGAAACAATAGTGCCTGCAATCACCGCCGATATTGCCTTGGGCGATTCGATGGGCGAGCTGCTGGCCTGGTATCAATTGGCCGATTTAGTGTTTATTGGCGGCAGTTTAATTGAGCGGGGTGGGCATAATCCACTCGAAGCAATTTGTTTTGCTAAAGCGGTGCAAAGTGGACCACATATTTTTAATTTTAAAGAGGCTTACCGCCAATTAGCGCAACAGCAAGCGGTAGCCTTGGTAGCAGATAGCCAGGCATTATTAGACAATACCCAGCTGCTATTAGCCGATGCCACAGCTCGGCAAGCACAAGGGCAACGTGCCCAACAATTTTTCTTGCAGCAGCAGGGCGCTACTGCGCGCACGCTGGATGCAATAGCGAGTCTTTTTACAGGAAACTCTATGTCAAATCATGATGTTACCCAGCCTCAGCCAACCCAGCCATTAGCCTCAGGCCAGAGTGTTGGCGCAAGTTATCAGAGCAAAGCACAAGCGGCTGCCAGCTATTGGTTTGATCCACAGTTTTTTAGCGACGTCACGGCCCAGCACTTTCAAAGTCACTGGTGGCAACAGCAACAGGCGGTGATTGGCAGTTCAACTGGCCGTAATACCGCCTATTTTCTGCAGCATGGCGAGCACAAACTGGTACTGCGACATTATTATCGTGGCGGCCTAGTTGGGAAAATATTGCATGATCAGTTTTGGTTGCAGCCGGTAGCGCAAAGCCGCGCTATGCAGGAATACCAATTATTAAGCTGGATGCGGGCGCAAGGTTTGGCAGTGCCGCGCCCCGTTGCTGCTAGTTATCAGCGGAGTGGCCTGATTTATCGCGCCGATTTACTGATTGAGCTGATCCCTGATAGCAAAGATTTAGCGGCGATATTACAGCAGCGTGCTATTACCTCTAGCGAATGGCAAGCGGTGGGCGCAGCTATTGCGCAAATGCATCAGCTGGGTGTGTATCACTCGGATCTCAATTGCCGCAATATTATGCTGGATGCCGCAGGCAAGGTATGGCTAATCGATTTTGATAAATGCAACCGCCGTAGTCCGGGGGAATGGACGGCGCAGAATTTAGCGCGCTTATTACGCTCCTTGAATAAAGAAAAAGGGAAGTTAGCGGTATTTAACTGGCAGGAAGCCGATTGGCAAAGCCTACAACAAGGTTATCAACAGCAGTTGGCGGCAGCAACGCCCTTAACCACAACAGAGCAGAAATAAGATGCAGCAGTGGGATGTGATTGTCATAGGTGCCGGTGCGGCCGGCTTGTTTTGTGCTATCGAAGCGGCTAAGCGCGGCCGGAAAACCTTAGTGGTCGATAATGGTAAGCGCATTGGTCGGAAAATTCTGATGTCAGGCGGTGGCCGCTGTAATTTCACTAATATCTATGCCAGCCCAGCTAACTTTTTATCGGAAAACCGACATTTTTGTAAATCGGCGTTAAGCCGCTATACCCAATGGGATTTTATTGCCCTAGTGCAGCAGTATGGCATTCCTTACCATGAAAAAACGCTGGGGCAGCTGTTTTGCGATAACAGCGCCCAAGATATTGTCGATATGCTGCAACAAGAATGCGATAAAGCGGGCGTGCAAATTGCTTTGCAGCAAGAAATTACGGCAGTCACTTTTGCCGATGGCCAGTACCAGCTAGTCACGCCGCAACTGACTCGGCAATGTCAAAGTTTGGTGGTAGCCTCTGGCGGCTTAAGTTTACCCAATTTAGGCGCAACCGCTTTTGGCTTTCAACTGGCTGAGCAATTTGGTTTAAAGGTGCTGCCGGTGCGCGCCGGTTTAGTGCCGCTAACTTGGCAACCCAGCGATAAAGCCGTGTTTGAAGAAATTAGCGGTGTATCGCTACCAGTAACCGCCGAAGCCAATGATGTGCAGTTCCCTGAGGATATGTTGTTTACCCACCGTGGCTTAAGCGGCCCGGCGATTTTGCAAATCTCCAATTACTGGCAACCAGGTGATGAACTGACAATTAACCTCGCACCAGAGCAGGATATCGCCAGCTTTTTAACCGAGCAGCAACAACAGCATCCGGCACAAGAGTTAAAAACCGCCTTAGCCAAGATCTTACCCAAACGCTTAGTCGAAAAGCTGCTGGAGCTACAGTTATTTCAAAACCAACCGCTAAAAGCGCTTAATGCCAAAAATATTGAGCGACTCGACCAAGCCCTAAGCCAGTATATTTTTAAACCCAATGGCACCGAAGGCTACCGCACAGCCGAAGTGACCCTTGGCGGTGTAGATACCCATGCGCTATCCTCTAAAACTATGGAAGCAAAAAACCAGCCTGGCTTGTATTTTATTGGCGAAGTCGTCGATGTCACCGGCTGGTTAGGCGGGGACAACTTCCAATGGGCATGGGCCTCCGGCTGGGTTGCTGGGCAGTATTGCTAATCCTAAAAAGGGGTCGGAGCTAATTAAACTCAGAGCTAATTAAGTTTATGTTTTTAAATAATAAAAGATATAAAGGTAAATAATTAGCTCTGACCCCTTTTTCTGACCCCTTTTTACTATAAGGATATAAAGTAAGTGCACAAGAAGCGTGTTCCCATTCATATTCATATTTCCACACTATTTATTGGCTTATTCTTGTTATTTGCCGTCATTACTGGTTGGTTTAATCATCAGCAAACGACAGAGATTTTTACGTTAGCGGCCGAAGACGGTGTGGCAGAACTCAGCCAAGATATTAAACAGGAATTTAGTATTGCGTTTTTGCCGGTTGCCACCGCGGTAGGTTTTTTGACGCAAGCCGAAGTGACGCGGGCGCAAACCGAAAGCGCGCGGTTGAGTCACTTAGAGCTATTAGCCGACATCATTAAAAAGCATCCTCAGTTAGATTCATTACAAGTTGCTTATGCTGATGGCGCTTCACTGATTGTGCGGTATAACGGCACGGGGCAATTTCAACAGCGCTTTGACAGTGCTGCTCAAACGCATTTTGTCGTGGATCATATAGAGCAGGGTGAGCAGCAGGCGCGGGTAACGCGCTATTTTTTTGATACCAACCTGACGGAAACACAAGCGCCAGAGCGTTTTATTAGCGACTATGATGCCAGAACTCGGCCTTGGTATGTCCCTCCTTCCGCTAAGGCTACGCTGTCCAAGCCCTATTTGTTTTATTTTTTACAACAGGTTGGCGTCACTATTAGCCAAGCGAATCAACAGGGTGTCGTCATTGCGGCCAACGTTACTTTAACTCATCTCTCTGAGCTACTCGCTCGCGTCCAGCCGTTTCCCTCGACAGAGCTTTTACTGACAACAGCGCAAGCTGAGGTGGTGGCTTATCACAATATTGCGTTAAAAAATAATCTAGTACTCAATGCTAACTTGCCGACTATTGCTGATCTTAAGGTGCCATTGTTTGCAGAGTTGTTCACAACAGGGCATCAGGTTGACGAACTTATTCGCCAAAAGGTTGCGGATAAACAGTGGATTGGTAAATCAACTTGGCTAGATATGGGGGAGTACCCTTTATTACTGACGGTATTTTTTCTGGAACAGGAGTTATTACAGCGCGCCAATACGATTCGTCAGCACAATCAATTGCTCAATTTGGCGTTGTTGGTGTTGGCGCTGCCATTGATCTGGTGGACCGCACAGCGTATCGCAGTGCCGATCCAGCGTTTAGCACAACAAGCTGATCGCATCTCCCATTTTGACTTTGCGGCTGAGGTGGCGGAAAGCTCCAGAATTAAAGAGATTGCTGATTTGCAACAGTCGATGCAGTTGATGAAGAGTACCATTGGCCATTACAACACCATGATCACGGCGATCTCAGCTGAAAAAGACTTCGAAAAATTGATGCAGCTCGTTGTCAGTCGTACCCGTGAAGTCAGCCGCGCACAATTCGCCAGCCTATACTTATTGGACGAAAACAGTCAGCGCTTGCAGGTCAGTTTGTCGCAACTGTACTTGAATGAACAGCAAGGTTGTCTGGATTTAACCGAGTTACTGTTACCTATTGCTTTAACGGGCGAACAGCAGATCCCAGAAATCAGTCAGGCCATTAAGGCAAATACCATGCGCCTATTTCGAGTATCAAAAGCGCAGCTGGCAAGCTATGCCTTGCCTGATGCACTCGACTTCCTGCAGCAGGATACGATTGAATTAGTCTGTGTCCCGTTGGTGGAGCGTGGCGGTTCAACCTTGGGTGTGTTGCTGCTTGGCTTGGCGCAAGATGACCTGACACAACATTTTCAGCAACACTGGTTGAGTTTTATTGAGGCTATTTCTGGTTTCTCGGGGCTGTCTCTAGAAAACCGACAACTGATCCAACAACAAAAGGCGTTACTGGAAAGTGTTATTCAATTAATTGCGTCGGCAATTGATGCTAAGTCACCCTATACCGCAGGGCATTGTCAGCGCGTGCCAGAGCTCACCAAAATGCTGGCGCAGGCGGCTTGTGATAACCAGACATCCTTCAAAGATTTCCAGCTTAGCGAAGCACAATGGGAAGAGTTGCACTTTGCTAGCTGGCTACATGATTGCGGCAAAGTCACAACACCCGAATATGTGGTCGATAAAGCGACAAAACTGGAAACCCTGTACGATCGCATTCATGAAATTCGTATGCGTTTTGAGGTACTGAAGCGGGATGCCGAAATTACCTACCTCAAAGCGATGCTGCAAGGCGGCGATGCAACTGCCTTACAGCAGCAATTAACACATACACTCACACAGTTAGATGAGGATTTTGCCTTTGTCGCCGAATGTAATTTGGGCGGCGAATTTATGGCGGCAGACAAAATTGAACGTTTACAGCATATTGCGGAGAAACGTTGGTTGCGCACCTTGTCAGATCGGATAGGGATTTCTTGGGAAGAAGCAGCCCGGAAAAGTCGTCAACCTGAGCCACAATTGCCGGTAAGTGAACCCCTGTTAGCCGATAAACCTGAACATATTATTGAACGAACGGCTAGCGATAACTTGGATAATGCAGACCGTTATGGCTTTCAGATGACGGTGCCCCAGTATAAATATCAGCGTGGTGAATTAGTCAATTTAAGCATAACGCGCGGTACCTTAACGGAGGAAGAGCGCTATAAAATTAACGAACACATTATGCAAACCATTATTATGCTGGAACAGTTGCCTTATCCCAAGCACTTGCGTAATGTGCCGATTATTGCGGGTGGCCATCATGAAAAAATGGATGGTACCGGTTATCCACGGCGACTGCAGCAAGAACAAATGCCACTAACCGCAAGGATGATGGCGATTGCTGATATTTTTGAAGCCCTGACCGCTGCAGATCGGCCTTATAAAAAAGCCAAAACCTTGAGCGAAGCCATCAAAATTATGAGCTTCATGCAAAAAGAGCAGCATATTGATGGCGAGCTATTTCGGTTATTTTTAACAAGCGGGGTGTATAAAGACTACGCCGAAAAATTTTTGCATCCCTCGCAAATTGATGAAGTCAGTATTGCTGATTATCTTTAAGTCTATATTTAGGATTTAGCGCTAGCCGTCTAAGGTAAGTGTGAGGTTTTTTAGGTCTGTTCCAATACAGGCGCGTTTTTGAAAGCAGGTTTATTTTGAAAAAACTTTCCAAAGTACAATTAAAGCAACAAGCTGCAGTATTAGCGGCAGTCAACACCTTAGAGCAACAAGCGCTCGCCGAATTAGCGGGTACCGTACAGTGTTGGTTTAGCATGGAGTACGAGGCCTTTCCTGGCTCGTTACTGGTGCGGCTGCAACTGGCTGAGCAAGCGGCTTTAGCGCAAGCGCAGCCACAACTCTTGCTGTGGCAAAAAAGGTTAAGTGCTTTATTACTAAAAAAAGGTATCGTATTAAAAGATTTACGTAAGCACTTAGTGTTCACGTTATCGAGCCCTGAAGACTAGTTCGAAAAGTGGATAAGAGCATGTAAGTGAGGAAGAAGGCAAGCGGAGCCGCGTTAGCTGGTCCGCTCTAGTCTGCATGGTGCTGGTTTAAGGCTTAGCGAGTAAATAATCCAATAACTGATAATAGTCTTCAGTCGTTTTCATATCTTCTGGCTGGGTATCATTTACTAAGAATCGGCCATTTACCACGATACTTGGCACACCATTGATCCGATTATCCAGCATGTCGCGATTAGCTTGCTCCATGGCCTGTAGCACAGCTTCGCTGCCCGCCAGCTGATTGAGTTGCTCAGGGTTTAGCTGATGTTTTTTAAAAAAGCCATTAATTGCCTGGGCATCAGGCAAGCTGTTTTGCGCTATACGGGTACTTTGATAAAACGCCAAAAGCTCAGTGGCTAATGCCGCGTGGCCACTTTCGGCTAGAGCATAAAAAATACGGGCATCAAAGGCCCAGCGTTCACCGAGCGCAGGATGTTTTCGAACCAAGCTCACCTCAGGACGATCTTGCAAAAAACCTTTTAGTACAGGCTCAAAGTTCTGACAGTGTGGGCACCCTAGCCAAAAGTACTCTGTTAAATAGCGGTTCAAGGTCGGTTCTAACACCGGCTGACTTAAGGTGCGGTAGTGTTGTCCTTCAATAAAGGTTCGTACAGGCGCGGTAACTGCGTTATCAGCTGTCTTTATCTCGGTGGTTTGAGGTTCTTTTGAACAAGCGGTAAGCCAGCATAGCGATACCAAAGTGAGTAACAGCAAACGTAAATAGCGCATACGATATCCTTGAGTTGAGTCAGCAAAAAGGTAACAAGGGAGCGAGTTTAATCACTTTAGTCTGCAGTGACAATCTCTACTGGCCGCTGCCGTTTTCTGTCAAATAACGCTATTATAAGCAACATCATTATCTTTAAGACTGCATTATGACATTATTTCTAGGCGCCTATGCGGCCTCTCCTAATGTATCAGGCTGGGATCCTGAATTGGAGAGTGCCTACTATCAACAATTAAAAACCTTAGCGCAACTGACAGGCTTAGAGCATCCTTTTACTGGCGCATTGCACAGCCATGATGATAATTGGTTTCTTACCAACATAGATCCTAACTGGAAGTATGTATTTACGACTATTCCCGGCGTGATGAATGCGCTTGGGCAAAATCCACACTTCGGTTTAGCCTCGATAGATGAAACGGGCCGTGCCGCGGCTATTGCGTTTATGCAGCAAGCTAACCTTGCCATCGCTAAGCTGAACCAGCATCTTGGACAGCAAGCGGTCACTGCGATCATGCTGCACAGTGCCCCTGCCCAATACAAGGCAACAAGCTCTGCTGCCGCTTTGCAGGCTTCCTTAGCGACCTTACTCAGTTGGGATTGGCACGGCGCGCAAGTCTTGTTGGAGCATTGTGATACTTACTTGCCAGAGCAAGTACCCTCGAAAGGGTTTTTATCGTTAGCAGACGAACTAGAGGTATTAGCGGCTGTTAACCAACAGCTGCAACCCACTAAACCGCTGGGAGTGGTGATTAATTGGGGACGTTCAGTGTTAGAAACGCGTTCGCTGGATGGCGCTAGGCAACATCTGCAAGCGGCGAAAGCGAAAGGGTTATTACAAGGACTGATGTTTTCGGGGATTTCTGATCAAGCTACGGCTTACGGTGCTTGGCAAGATAGCCATCAGCCGATCAAGGCTGGCAGCAAAATCAGTATCGGTGAAGCTGGCTCTTGGCTGACGGAGCAAGAAATTCAAGACTGTCTGACTCTCTGTAACGATATCACGTTGACCGTGTTAGGATTAAAAATCGGGGTCAGGCCGCTAACGGCCAATCTTGATACGCGTATGGCGCTACTGCGCTCACAATTAGCCGTGTTTGAGCAATAGCCACAAAACAGGCATACTCCAATAGTTGACTGGTGTTACGTGGTGCTAACTAAGTAAAGGAGACATGATGAAAGCGGTAGGGTATCAAAAATCACTGGCGATCAGCGAGCCAGCAGCCTTATTGGATATTGAGCTACCGCGGCCGGTGGCCAGTGGCCACGATATTTTAGTCAAAGTGGCGGCCATCTCAGTTAACCCGGTCGATACCAAGGTACGCAAAAGAGCCGAACCCCCTGCCGGTGAATACAAAGTCTTAGGTTGGGATGCCGCGGGGGAGGTGGTGGCAATTGGAGAAAAGGTCAGCCATTTTGCCGTAGGTGACCGGGTTTATTACGCCGGGGCTTTGCAGCGTCAAGGTTCTAATGCTGAATATCAATTGGTAGATGAGCGTATTGTAGGCAAAATGCCTGCCAATTTAACCTTTACTGCAGCCGCTGCTTTGCCATTAACCGCACTCACGGCATGGGAGTTACTGTTTGACCGCTTAGAACTGGCAACTCCCAGTTTGAAACACCCTAAACCGATATTAATGGTTACGGGAGCGGCGGGTGGCGTAGGTTCAGTGTTAGTGCAACTTGCTCGCCAACTGACCACCGTAACTATTGTCGCCACAGCTTCACGTCCGGAAACTAAAGCCTGGGTAACTGAGTTGGGGGCGCATTATGTTATCGATCACAGTCAGCCTTTATTGCCGCAATTACAACACCTAGGTATTGGGGCCGTCAGTCATGTCGCTAGCTTGACGCATACCGATGTGCATTATGCTGAACTCGTGCAAGCGCTGGCTCCACAAGGCAAGCTGGCCTTGATTGATGATCCTAGTGGTGGCTTAGATATTATGCCTTTAAAGCAAAAAAGTATTTCGCTGCATTGGGAATTTATGTTTACCCGCTCCATGTTTCAAACAGCAGATATGCAGGTACAGCAACAGATTTTAACCGACTTAGCTCGCTTAATAGAGCAAGGCCAGGTTAGAAGTACCTTGCAGCAGGAGTATGGCTGCATAAATGCCAGTAACTTGCGGCAAGCACATGCGTTGTTGGAAAGCGGTAAGGCGATAGGTAAGATTGTGTTAGCGGGGTTCTAATTGGCATACTGGCACAGTAATGCTGCTGTGCCAGTCGCCAGCTTAAGCAATTTGCTGATCGTCAGTAAAATCACTGTAATACGCTTTAAATAAGACTTTTTCTAAGGCCAAGCGTGTAGCCTCATTAATCGGATAATGTTTAGCGCCCAAACTATAATCTAGTTCATTCACCAGCTCTTTTGCACTCATCATCATCGGCGGTGTATTATCACCTAACATAATCAGATGCTGTTGGTATTTTTCTGCCTTATCTGACTTAATAATTTTGCATACTGACAAGGACATTTTGCTTTGCTTATCACGATAGCCCGCCACACCAAATACGCGACAAATACTTGGCCTTTGTTGATAAACTGAGCACTGTCCTTGCTTACCGTCAAAAGATAGACGATGGTAAAAAAAGCACCCTGATACTTCTGGTAACTCTTCGAGTTGTGTCAGTGTTTGCTCTGCTTTACCCTGATCAAACAGGTGTAAAGCTAGGGGCAACATTTCCAGTACGGTTGCTTCGATAGTGGGTTGAGTACAGCACTCACCACAACCACTGCGACAACTTAAGCCGCTCGCTTGTTGATAACCGGAAAATGTGTCCGCCATTTCGCCATACACAGCCTCAACACGACGCGATAACTCACGCAGTCGTTGCATAAAGACTCCGAACGAAATAACTAAAAAGATATGTCAAAAAGAAACGGCGATGTGCCGCGTTGCTATTCTAAGAGCGGCAGATAGGGATAAGCAATAGCTGGTTGAAAATATAGTCAGTCAGCTCGACTATTCTCCTCTTTAGGGATGTTGAGCAGCAGCATCGCACTGAATGTGATCAACAGGAACAAGCCAGCATTGCTCCAATAGGCAAAACTACTCAGATAGTGAGTTTGTACTAATAATAAGCTTAGCGTAGCTGCCGCGGCTAACAATGAAAAGCGTGAGCTACAGCGAATATTGCTGGTTAAGCTAGTATATAAGGCTTGCAGTACCGTTGTGGCTAAAATAATTGACACAGATGAGAATAATAGCTTCAATTTTAATGCCCCATCAGCATAGAGCGGACTAAATAGCAACGCTAATGCAACTAACAAACACCCGGTATTGCTGTAGCGCGCAAATCGTCCCACAGTGTTTGGGAGTGTTACGCGGTTAAACAGGGTTAGAAATACCAAGCTGAGGCCAACACTGATATAAAGCAAAACGGGATTTAATTCAGGGTTTTCTGGCCATAATAGGCTAAAAGCTATGCCATTAAGCGTATTTAATACCAATAAGAACGCTAAATAAAAGCCTGCGAGCGGATAGAGTGCGCTTTGTCGCTGTTGCAAGCCGCGGTAGCCTGCTAACAACACTAGCAGCAACAGTGCGCCATTTACCAAATTGTTATTCGTTAGTTGTTGTTGATGGTCCAGTAAAAGCTGTGGCAGAGTAGTAATGCTGAGTTCGGTACCCAGTAAAGCAGCATCTTGTAGCCGGACTAAAAAAGTGGCTTGCTCACCCGCAGCTAGCCGAACTGGTTGCGAAAAAATATTCAGGGGTAAGGGGCGCTCCGCAAAAGGAAAATCACTCCCCATCTGTCCTAATAGCGTCGCGCTGGGGGCGTTTTGATCGAGCTTATAGAAACTTACTCGATCTGCGGGTAAGAAATGGTAACTTATTACCGCATCGAGGGGTTCCGGATAAGGATTGGTGATTTTCGCTTGTAACCATAATGCCTGTTTTTGGGTGGTGCGAAGCGTGGTTTGTTTTGAGCTCAAGGGGCTAAAATTATGCAGTAAAGCTGGGTTAGCAGTTAGGCTTTCAACGGTCAGTTCCGCATCACTGAGCTGGTGATAAAGCTCAGGCTGCGGTATCGGTAATTGTTGTGACAGGTTTATTGTCGCATAGCTGTGTTGCACTAAACTGAGTAAGACAACCACACAAACCATCACAACCCGGTTGAAAGGGGGAAATACTGACAATTAAAAACCTCATGCTTACGCAGTTTAAACGATTTCTTTACAGGTACTTTAGCAAATAACCGAGTTAGTTTGCCAGATAATCACTAATTTCTTGAATAAACTCTTTGCCATAACGACTAAGCTTGGTAAAGCCTACCCCTGAGACGGCTATCATAGCGGTGTTGTCGGTGGGGAGTTTTTGGCACATATCAATCAAGGTGGCGTCACTAAAAACCACAAAGGGTGGTACATCATCACGCTCCGAAAGTGCTTTACGCAGACTGCGTAGTTTAGCAAATAGCACACGATCATAGTGTTGTTGGCTGGGTTTACTCTGGCTTTTTGCAGCAGTTTGCAATCTAGGTACTGCTAGCAGTAATTTATGCTCACCACGTAAAATAGGCCGAGCGGCCGGTAACAGCCGTAATATCGAGTGCTGAGTAATATCTTGTTGTAATAAGCCAAAGTGAATCAGTTGCCGGAAGATACTCAACCAATAGTCATGGCTTAATGCCTTACCCAGTCCCCAAGTCGATAACTTATCATGGCCGTGGTCCTGAATCTTTTGATTTTGGCTACCGCGAAGTACCTCAATCACATGATGCAAACCAAAGCTTTGGTTAACTCGGTACACACAAGATAAGGCTTTTTGTGCGGTCTCAGTGGCATCAAACTGGGTGGGCGGATTAAGGCAGATATCGCAGTTACCACAGGGTTGTTGTCTGGCTTCGCCAAAGTAGTTCAATAATACTAAGCGTCGACAGGTTTGTGCTTCGGCAAAAGCCGCCATTGATTGAAAGCGTTGTTTCGCAACTTCAGCGCGCTGCGGGTTTTCTTCTGCTTCCAGCCAGCGTTTCATCCGTACAATATCCGCGGGATCAAACAGCAGTAACGCTTCTGCGGTAACGCCATCACGTCCGGCGCGCCCAGTTTCCTGATAATAGGCTTCAATAGTGCGCGGCAGTTCAAAATGCACCACAAAGCGAATGTTGGGTTTATTCACACCCATGCCAAAAGCGACAGTCGCCACAATGATCGAAATATCGTCGCGTTTAAAAGCATCTTGCACTTGCTCGCGTTGCGAGGCCTCATGCCCTGCATGATAAGCCGCGACATTAAAGCCGCGTTCTTGCAATTGTGTAGTCAGCTCGTCGACTTTGCGTCTGGAGCTACAGTAAATAATGCCGCTATTGTTTTCTTGTTGCGTTAAGTACGTCAATAATTGTTCTAAAGGTCGGAATTTTTCCTGTACGGTATAGCGGATATTTGGGCGATCAAAGCTGCCGCGGTACACTAAGGGATCCTGCAGCCCCAGTTGTTGTACGATATCTTGCTGTGTGCCTGGATCGGCCGTGGCGGTAAGCGCCATCATTGGGATCTGCGGGAAGGCCTGTTTTAACTGGGCAAGTGCCATATAATCAGGACGAAAATCATGACCCCATTGTGATACGCAGTGGGCTTCATCGATGGCGAATAAACTGACACCAACGTCGCGCAATCGCTCTAGAAAGCTCGGTTGTAACAAGCGTTCTGGCGCGACATAGAGCAGTTTTAGCTCGCCCCGTCTCAGTTTTGCAAAGACCTCAAGGATATCTTCACGGCTTTGGCTGCTGTTGACAAAGGCGGCCGCTATACCATTGGCAATTAGCGCATCTACTTGGTCTTTCATTAACGACATCAAAGGCGAAACTACTACCGTCACAAAAGGTAAATGCAAAGCGGGCAGTTGATAACATAAGGATTTACCGCCACCCGTCGGCAGTAGCACAAAGCTATCGCGCTGCGCTAAGGTGGCACTCATGATCTCTGCTTGACCATCGCGCCAAGTGTCGTAACCAAAGATTTGCTTTAAGGTGGGTAGCAGTTGCTCAAGCACGTACGGACTATCTCCTGTGTAAGAACGTATATTCTATGCAGAAATGGCTGAAAGTTATAGTTAAACCCGCTTTGCAGTGTTGAATAAGCGCAGTACACTGGGGTAAAGGTCTAACCAGTGAGCAAAAAATGACACCAGAACAACTTCTACCTTATATCGCTAGTGTGTTTAACGAAATGCCGTTTAATAAACTGATTGGTTTACAAGTCACACGTTTTGATGCCGAATTGGCCGAAGTCCGTTTCAATTGGTCGGCGCAATTGGTGGGTAACCCGTTACAGCAAATTTTGCACGGCGGAGTGATTGCCTCGGTGCTGGATGTGGCTGGCGGTCTAATGGCGGTTTCCAGTGCTTTAGGTCGGGTCAGTCAGATCGCGCCCGAACAGTTACATGAACGCTTTGGCAAAATGAGTACTATTGATATTCGAACTGACTATTTGCGTCCGGGCCGCGGCGAGCAATTTATTGCCAGTGCCAGAGTCATTCGTGCGGGTAACAAAGTCGCGGTTTGCCGGATGGAGCTCCATAATGAGCAGGGTATGCATATTGCGTTAGGGACCGGCACCTATTTAGTCGGGTAAAGATAATTTTTGTTGAGGAGCACACAGGCCTATACTTTAGGTGTAAACTCGCTTTTAAAACACCCACTTGGAGCGAGTATGCTGAATATCATTGATATTATTGCGCTAATTTGGTTTAGCCTACTTTGGGGAGGCTATACCCTTTATGCTAAACGTCGCGCCAAAGTGGTCAGCTGTTTATCTTTTGAGATGCGCCGCAAGCGAAATCATTGGATGCAGCAAATGCTCAAGCGTGACAATAAAATGGCCGATGTGGGGCTCATTTCTACTTTGGAACGCAATGTAACCTTCTTTGCTTCCAGCTGTTTATTAATATTAGCCGGTTTGTTGACGGTACTCACGTCAAGTGAGCGCTTAAGCGTGATGTTGAGCGGGCTGATCCCTTGGAGTATGCAAACTGAAGCGCAAGTTCAGATTAAAATTTTGCTGATGGCGTTAATTTATGTATTTGCTTTTTTCCAATTTACGTGGTCATTACGCCAGTATGGTTTTTGTGGCGTGTTAATTGGCGCGGCACCAGATGGTCGCGCTATGGCTGCCGAAGAACAAGAAATCTATGCAAACCGTGCTGCAAAAGTAATCGATCAGGCAGGGCATTCTTTTAACTATGGGTTAAGAGCCGTGTACTTTTCACTGGCAGCATTAACCTGGTTTATTGATAATCTACTATTTATCGCCGCTACCGTGGTGGTCTTGTTGGTGTTGAAGCATCGCGAGTTTCATTCAAAAGTGCTTAAATCTTTGCAGCAGTGTTAAGTTTAACAGGGTAAAGGCAGCCTAGCTTACTTTACCCTGCGCCATGCCACTTAGGGAGTTTCAAAGGCTTTAATTACCCTTACCACCCCTTCAACATTACGGGCGATATCTACCGCCTTATCTGCTTCGGCGCCACTCACCAGACCCATTAAAAAGACTTCGGCGTTTTCAGTCACTACTTTGATGTTTAAGCCGCTTACTTGTTCTTCTGTTAACAATTGCGTTTTTACTTTAGCGCCAATCCAATTGTCACGAGTTCGAGTTGTTAACGACGTATTGTTGCCAATACGAATTTGGTTGTGCACCGTTTTGACACTGGGTAAATCTTGTACTAAACGCTGCGCTTGCTCTCGGATTTGTTCGGTGCGGGTTTGGCCCGTTAATAACACAACACCATTGTAACTGGTTACATTGATATGGCTACCTTCAGCCGTTAGGGAATGCTCGCTTAAAGCACGGCGAGCCCGAATAACAATACCATTATCATCAATTTGTGAGCCTAGAGTACGTCGATCATTTGCGGCTGTTACTGCGGTAGCACCGCCAGCGACAACCACAGCCGCACAGCCTTGAAGTAATAGAATGGCGGCGAACAGACCAGCTAATTTCAACATATTAAAACTCTCCTTGCTGTGGGAACAGCGTCATATCAATGAGTTCACAAAGACAATGCAGTAAAAAGGTATAGCATTCAATCACTCGAGCAGGGCGGTGGGCAGGGACTTTCAGTTCAATATCCTGCTGATTCAGAAGGCCTGATAATTCACTGCTATTGTCAATGGTTAATGCGATCACTTTCATATCATTCGTTAAAGCGGCTTCAGTGGCGCGGATCAAACTTTGCTCTGCGCCACTTAATGAAATAACAATCAAGATATCTGCAGCTTGGCCAAGTGCTCGAACCTGACGTGCTAAATAGTCATGATTTTGTTGATTGATAGGTTGCAAGCTAGAGTTATCGCTTTGTAAGGCGAAAGCCGGTAAACAAGGGCGCTCTGTTTCAAATTGATCTAATAATAACTGTGCAAAATGATTGGCCAAATTTGCGCTGGCACCTTCGCCGCAGCATATCACCTTCCCCCCATTAATCAGGGTGTTCACGATCGTCAGGGCGCTACTTTCTATCGGCCCAGCCAGTGCTTCACTGGTGGCGATCATGGTCTGTATATTTTCACTAAACAGATGTCTGATATGTTCTTGCATGCGGGTTCCTGTTAACTAAAGGCATTTTGCAGCCAAGTGTACTGGTATGGGGCATGCCCTTCTATAGCCAGCACATCTATTCGGCAAGGTTGTTGGGTTAATCGATGCTGCAATTGGTAATATTTCACTGCACCTATAACCTTTTGTTGTTTACTGCGGCTAATAGCCGCCAGTGCGCCACCATAGGCTGTGCTCGCACGGTATTTTACCTCAATAAACACCCAGCATTGCTGTTGGCGCATAATTAAATCTATTTCACCGAACTTACAGCGAAAGTTCTGCGCCACGAGCTGCAAGCCTTGTTGCTGCAAGTAGGTGAGCGCTAACTGTTCATAGTACTGACCTAGCTCGTTCATTATGCGCTCCTTGGTTAAGGTTCCTGTACCGTATTTAAACGATTATTTCGGTAGCTAGCCCAACTCAGCTGACGGTTAATGCTACCATCTTTGTTAACACTCAGCCGACCGGTAAAGCCTGGGTAGCTAAGCGTAGGGAGTTGTTGCTGTTGTTTTAGGCTACCAATAAGTTGATAGGCGTCATAGCCCATGGCAAATAATCGCTGCAGTGTTTCATCTTGTTCAGGAAATAATTGTAGATATTGCGCTCTTACCGTTGCCGTATGTTGCTCATTTAACAACCAAGGCGTTTCAGTAAAGGTCAAACCATTTAAATCCCGTAAATCATTGGCATCACCAGCACTGCTATAACTGCGTGAACTGGCATAAATAGGTAAGCGCGGTGCGTTCTGGCTGACGGAAACATCAACAAAGGGTTTAAACATGCGCGTTTGGATCGGATCTGCTAATAAATAAATCGCATCTATATCCTGCCGGCTATGTGCTTCGCTTTCTACTTTTCCAGAAATTAATCCGGAAATCAGCCTGATCCGCTCTCGGCTGCTATCGGTTTCTAATAAACGCGTGATTAAGGCGTCAAGCTCTTGCTTGGCTTCAAACTGAAAGCTCTGCGGGGCGTCATGCCCCAAAGCTTGCCACTGTCGGGCAAATTGTTGCTGCATCCTTTGGCTGATGCTATTGCGAGCACTAATGACCACGGGGCGTTTATAGTTTTTTTGGGCAAATAACTGTGCCATTTGCGTGGCTTCATCTTCCATATTTAAAGCAAAGTAAAAACGATCTGGTTGTTCGGCCCAACGATTATCGCGGCTGTTTAAAAATAATGTGGGATACTGCCAATCAGCCAATTGGTTAACTGCCTCGACTTGCTCGCGCAGCAAGGGACCAATAACAAAATCGATTTGCTGGGCTGCGAGTTGCTGCTGCAGTTCGGTGATGGATTGTTGGCTATTAATAAAAATCAGTTGCCGTTGGCTGTCTGATTCTGAAGTGGCTGCTGCCAGTAAGCCATATTGAATTGCTTTGGCATGTTGTTGAAACTGTCCAGTCAGTGGTAATAACACCGCTATCCGCTTTGGCTGATAAGGCTCTAGAGCCAGTTGTTGTTGCAAGGTCTCCGGTAAGGCGGCTAAGGAGGGTAATTCTGGATAGCATTGCTGCCAAGCGATTAAGGCGAGTGTAAGCTGTTCAGGAGAACCCAAATAACTGCGAACAATTTCCAGCAAATTAATCCAACCTAGCGTTCTTTGGCTGACGCCCACTTTCAAATTGGCTAACTCGCTATTACTGACCGCGCTTAGCTGTTGCCATAAGCGTTCTGGTAAGTCTGGATAGGTCGCAATAATAGCAGTATTGTTATTTAACGCATCAAGGCGCAGCAGGTTCCTCGCTGCCGGATATGCACGTTGCTGACGCTGGAACACTTCGGCGCTATGCCATAAAAACGCCGGTTGATTTGTAACTGGTATTTGCGATAACGGTGTTTGTAACACCAGTTGTTCTGCTAACGCTAATTCGTTATGTTGCAGATAGGCTTGTAATAGCAGCAGTTGATTACGCTGGCGAACAGCAGAAAATTCACTTTGCCGCAAGGTATCGGTAATAGCCAAGGCAAGCTCACTGTTTTGTTCTTGCAGTGCCTGTGCTGCTACTGTTAACAGATACAGTTGTTGTGCTTCTCCTTGATATTGTGCTGTCAATGCAAACATTTCTTCAGCGTTTAGGCCAACCTCCACTGTTTGCTGTGGCTGCGGTGTATGCATATGTTCGATTGACGATATGGATGAAGGGGGTTGTTGTGCACAGCTGCTAAGCAGTGCTGCCAACGTAACAATAAAGAGTGGCTTAAGTTTGCTGGTTTTCACAATGCACAGTACCATAGTGGTTGAATGGTGTTATCTTACTGACACTACCCGTTAAGCTCAAATAAATAGCGAAATATGACCAAACAAAGCGGTTCTTTATATGTTGTGGCCACGCCAATTGGCAATTTAGCCGATATTAGCCAACGTGCCATTGACACCTTAACCCAGGTTAGCTGTATCGCAGCTGAAGATACGCGGCATAGTGGTAAACTTTTACAGCATCTTGGCATTAGCAATCGATTACTGGCGCTACATGATCACAATGAAAAGCAGCGTGCGGCCAGTATTATTGAAAAATGTTTAGCTGGCGAAGATATTGCCTTGATTTCTGATGCTGGTACGCCACTGATTAGCGATCCTGGTTACAGTTTAGTGCGGCTGTGTCGAGAGGCTGGTGTGCCGGTGGTACCGATCCCTGGCCCTTGTGCACTTATTACTGCATTGTGTGCGGCAGGCTTGCCAACCGATAAATTTCAATTCATCGGCTTTTTAGCACCTAAATCCAGCCAGCGACAAACTCAGTTGGCCGCGGTACCTGATCGTGCCGGTACCATTATTAGTTACGACACTGCGCGGCGTATTTTGGATACGTTGCAAGATGTGGTTGCCGTGTTTGGTGCCGAGCGTCAGCTGGTGTTAGCGAAAGAGCTCACTAAAACCTTTGAACACTTTGCTTATGGCACAGCGGCAGATATCACTACTTGGTTAACCGAAGATCCGCAGCGTTGTCAGGGGGAAATGGTATTGATGATTGCCCCTGCCCCTGCGAGAGCTGAAGAAGAAATCAGTGAAGACGTTCAAAGAACCTTAAAGATTCTGCTAGCAGATTTACCTCTTAAACAGGCCGCAGCGTTAACAGCACAAATTCATAATGAAAAGAAAAATGCGCTCTATCAGTTAGCGTTGAGCTGGCAAAGCTGATTAAGGTTAGCCAGCTCGGGTTTTCTCACGTATAATCCGCAGCGGAGTCGGCCAAGGCAATCGCTGCTTGCGCAAGCAAGGGGAGGAAAGTCCGGGCTCCACAGGGCAGGGTGCCAGGTAACGCCTGGGAGGCGCGAGCCTACGGAAAGTGCCACAGA